>CAZFDP010000271.1:0-2515 GCA_964518185.1 uncultured Phocaeicola sp.
GTCCCGAACATGTTGTTCAACGTATTTAGATATTTCGTTGAACGGGCACGGTAGGATTCCATATCGGACTGGCTGCCTAACAGACGTTGCATGAAGGTATCGGTGATAGCTTGTCTTAGCAGGATTGCCCAGGTTTCATTGAACGTAGAATTTGAATATTTCGGGTTTCCTTTATCATTACCTTCATTATAGCTGTTTCTAAGTAAGGCTATAAATTCCTCCTTATTACACAACTGTCTGGATTTCTCTTCACTATTGTATAACTCTCTGAAAATAAAGGGTACGGAAGTAAGCAATAGATATTTCTGTAAAATAGAACAGAGGTCATGCCAATTTTCTTGATGGGATATCGGGGTACTCATAAGCTCATTCTTTGATATATTTTAATTCATAATCTTCATTCAAGCACATATAATAGAATGTGTACAACAAATAGGTTAATATCGCATCGTATGCCTGAAGAATGTAATAACGACGGTACATACCTGAATTCCCATACTCCTGATTATGTGCAAGCTTGTTGCGGTACTTGGTGGTATAGCTCAGCTGAGAAAAGAATTTGCCGTTGGATAGATGAGACGGATAACGTTCCGGATGCTCATTCACTTCCTTCTGGAACGCATCACCCAATACACGGCGGTACTCATCATCATCGTAGGTATCACGCCAGTTGGGATAAAGGAGTTCCACATTCCGACGGATATAGTTTTCTAAATTCAGAATCAGCTGAAGGGCACTTAAACCTGCTCCATCACCGGACTGGGAACCGGCACCGGGTTGGAACGACAGGATATCTGAGAAATGCTTGATTTGAATGAACTTATATCCACCGTGCGATGTATGCTTGTTGATATACATGAAGTGCTTGAACATGTATACGACTATTTCACGGGTAAAGGCAGTATTGGTATATCCGATAAGTGCCTTCAGACGGCAATCATAGATTTCCGTCAACATGTCCGTCATGTCTGTAATGGTCAATGGTTCCATAAATATGCTTTTTGCCCGCAAGTTACGAATTTTTCGACAAAACAGGACGGAAAAGAAAAGAAAATTTGGAATTTCATATAATCTTGCAATAAAAATTGTAGATTTGTGGGCAGTAAACCGAATCAAATGCATGCTATATGAAAAAGCTTTTATTTTGGGCAGGATGGCTGGTACTCATTGCCTGCTTCTTTGCTCTTATTCTGAACAACAAGGACAAATTCAACCAGATTGAAGAGCAATATGGGGTCTCTGCCGTGAATTTGGACAAGAATGTCAACAAGAGTGTATTGGCTCAAATACTGGACAACAATAGTTATGTGGACAGTAAAGAAGACGCGGAGTTTCTGGCGGAATTCATGGTGGGCAAACTGGCGAATGATACCATTCCTCAATCCATTCTTGAGCTCAAGACACGTAAGTGGCAGATTCCTACCACATACATCGAAGAAAAAGGAACCCCTTCCTTGCGGAAGAGATTGGACGAGGTACGGGCCGCAAGCGGATGGAGTGCGGACATCGATTCGTTGTACAGGACATCAGGTATCGGAAGTGTGGTGGAAACCGGTGAAGGTGAAGACGGACAGATGACAGTCATCGTTAGAGAGCCGATTCCTGCCGAAGAATCCACCTGGTGGATGAAGCTGACGAGAAAGAAAAACAGACCGTCTGAGGGGGTGGTTGTCCGACTACAGAAATATAGCCGGGAAGGGGATGTTGTGGAAGCTGAAGCGATAGCTTATGCATGCACGGATAAAGACGGAAAAGCGGTGTTCAAAGGGCTTTGTCCGGACAACTCATATAGTGTGCTGCCTATTCGGAAAGATATAAGCTATGGCAGCGAAAAAGGGACATATCGGGGTACGTTGGCAGAACATATCAAGGAAGGCGAAACGGTATTCGAATTCACTGCCATGCCGATGAAAGTCCGGATGTTCCAGAACCAGAAGCTGGTCAATATGCGGGATGGCGGTGTAGTGACAGTTCGTACACCCGCACAGTTCAACGATACTTTAACCAATTACATGATATGTTTTCTGGTCGGTTGGTTGGTATTGTTCATCGTCGGAAACTATAAGAAAAGTATGGACAGTGTATTGGCCGTATGTATCATGATGGGTTCCGGACTGAGTATGCTACTGATGTTCGGCATCAATGACCCGCTCACCGAAAGGGTGTATGGTTATGAAATGGGACAAGGCAGCATTTTTGGTGTTGGTGTCATCATATTGATGATGCTTATAAATATAAAGAAGTTCTTCAAGGGTAAGAGTTTCATCAAGTTTGATGTTCTCAGATGGATGTGGAACTTCTTCTGCCTGAACTACCTGACAGATTGGCTGGGCAAGAAGTCGGGACTGTTGCGCAGACTGTTTGAGGGGTTGGGCAGAATACCGTGTGTGGGCTATCTGCTGGGAGCACTGTTCCTCAGTCTGATGTTATGGATGTTCGGACAGCAGGTAGGGGGCATGACGGTGAACCTGAATCTGTTGGGAATACCCGTACAACCCAGTGAAATCATCAAGTT
>CAZFDP010000272.1:0-2512 GCA_964518185.1 uncultured Phocaeicola sp.
CATCGTTTTATGCAATGAAAGTAAATTGTTGGATGTAGAAAATGTATTCAAGAACCGTTCAACTCCTTCGCGAACAGAATTCAAACCAAATTCTTCGGGATTGACTTCGGACAACGGAAGCCAGAAGGAATCCGAAACATCGTCCATAGCAAACAAACGGCTGTCGTCCTTTATACGGCAAAGGAAGAATTGGTCGAGGGTGTGTACCAAAAAGCCGGAATACAGATAGGTATTGGGAATTGAAAAGAGATAAGTGGCTTCGGTTACTTCCAAACCGGTTTCTTCGAACACTTCGCGGGAAATTCCTTGTTCGCCTGTTTCGTACATATCAAGAAAACCACCCGACAAATCGAGTGTGCCTTTAGCAGGTTCCTTTCCACGACGGCAAACCAACAATTCTCCCTTTTCATTCAAAATAAAAGCTACCGTAGCAGCACTGGGATTAAAATAATACACAAATCCGCAATCGGCACAACGCTTGGACTTTTCATTGTTCTCTTCAAATCGGGAAGAACCACACTGGGGGCAATATTTAAATGACGCTAAAGGGTGCATGATTTTTGTTTCTTTCACTTTTCATCCTACAAAGATACAACTTCATTCCGTTATTCTTTGTACATTTGCGAATGATTTATTTAAGATACTAAAAATGGAACTAATTGTTATCATCATTCTTATTTTATTGAACGGTCTTTTCTCCATGTCGGAGATTGCTTTAATATCTGCCCGAAAAAGTAGTTTAACCAATGATTCGCGTAAAGGAAGTCGGTCGGCACGTACTGCTTTGAAACTGGCCAACGATCCCGACAAATTCCTCTCCACCGTACAAATAGGCATTACACTTATCGGTATCGTAACCGGTATTTATTCAGGAGATGCTTTGGCCGATGATTTGGGGGCTTTGTTGGCCGATTGGGGATTCCCCATTACATATGCCCGTCCCTTTGCACAAACGTTGATTGTAGTGTTAGTTACCTATTTTACCATTCTTTTCGGTGAATTGGTTCCCAAACGTATCGGTATGAGTGCTTCTACCCGTGTAGCTAAGTTATTGTCCCGCCCCATGTATGGACTTTCTATCATAGCTTCACCTTTTGTTTGGTTATTGTCCAAGAGTACTTCGATTATTTTCAATCTGATGAACATCAATACTACCAGTGAAAAAGTAACCGAAGAAGAAATCAAGTCGATGATTGACGAAGGAACCGAAAGTGGTGAGGTACAGGAAGTAGAACAAGATATTGTAGAACGTGTCTTTTCCTTAGGTGACCGAAGTTTAAGCACCATCATGACTCATCGGAATGATATAATTTCCATCGATTTGGATATGAATAACAAGCAGATATTCCAAATAGTCTGCGAACACCTTTATCAAGTATATCCTATTACACGAAACAATACTCTTGATGATATTGTGGGAGTGGTATATTTAAAAGACTTGTTCGGTAAAGTACAACATTCATCTTTCAATTTGCGGGATGTTATTCGTCCTGCCCAATATTTTCATGAAAATATGGATGTATATAAGGCGCTCGACCAAATTCGCAAGCATTGCATTAAATATGGATTGATATGCGATGAATTTGGAAGTCTGCAAGGTATTATTACCATGAAAGATATTTTGGAAGCATTGGTGGGTGCCCTTCCTGGTGAAACCGAAGAATTAGATATTGTTCCCCGTAAAGATGGAAGTTGGCTTATCGAGGGTCAATGTCCTTTCTATGATTTCTTGAACCATTTTGAACGTGAAGATTTGTACACTAATCATAACTATAATACTTTGGGTGGACTTATTCTTCAACAATTGGGACACATTCCTTATGCCGGAGAAAGTTTTTGTTGGCATGGATTCAAGATTGAAATCATGGATATGGATGGTGCCCGAATTGATAAAGTATTGGTCACTTTAGAAGAAAAAGACGAAGAGTAAATAAGCATAAAAACAAGAAAAAGTAGTTATATAACATACTTTTTAGCAAATAATATGCAATTTTTCTCCTAAAATAACAGATAAATTAAAAAGAATCTCTATATTTGCTTACAGAATGTAATTTTAAAAATCAATAGATATGGAGAAAATTGATAGTCTGGATAGACAAATACTGGAAATTATTTCTCAAAATGCCCGAATTCCCTTTAAAGATGTTGCGGCAGAATGTGGTGTATCGCGTGCTGCTATCCACCAACGTGTACAACGTTTAATTGACATGGGTGTCATTATTGGTTCAGGATATAATGTCAATCCAAAAAGTTTGGGATACAGAACTTGTACATATGTAGGAATCAAGTTGGAAAAAGGTTCCATGTATAAGGCAGCTGTTAACGAACTGAAGAAAATTCCCGAAATTGTGGAATGTCATTTTACTACCGGTCCGTATACCATGCTTACCAAACTTTATTCGCGTGACAATGAACATCTGATGGACTTGTTGAATTCCAAAATTCAGGAAATTCCAGGTGTAACTGCTACCGAAACATTGATTTCGTTGGAACAAAGCATCAAGAAAGAAAT
>CAZFDP010000273.1:0-2490 GCA_964518185.1 uncultured Phocaeicola sp.
TTACCATTCACAAGAGCCAAGGACTCACATTCAGTCGGGTGGTCATCGACTTCAGTGGTGGTGTCTTTGCCGGTGGACAGGCATACGTGGCATTGAGCCGATGCACCTCACTCGACGGCATCCAACTGAAGAAACAAATCTCACGTGGCGACATCTTCGTTCGTCCCGAAATTGTAAATTTCGCCCAACGGTTCAACAATCAACAGGCTATCGACAAGGCTTTGAAGCAGGCACAGGCCGATATTCAGTACATCGAAGCTGTAAAACAATTCGACGAAGGTAACTTCGAAGCCTTCCTCGAACAATTCTTCAAGGCCATCCATTCCCGATATGATATCGAAAAACCTGTAATCAAACGGTTCATCCGTAAGAAACTCGGCATCATCAACCACCTGAAGAGCGAAAACCAAAAGTTGAAAGACCAGATGCGTGTACAACGGAAGAATCTGGAAAAATATGCCCGCGAATATTATCAGATGGGAAACGATTGTATCACTCAAGCCCACGATACCCAAGCCGCCCTTGCCAATTACAACAAGGCCATCGAACTTTATCCACAATACACCGATGCTTGGGTACGAAAAGGCATTACCTTATATAATAATAAGGATTACTACGAAGCCGAACTCTGTCTGAACGAAGCCATCCGTTTGAGCCCGGCCTTATTCAAGGGCTATTACAACCGAGGCAAGAATCGTTTGGCCATCAACAATATAGAAGGAGCTTTAAGCGATTTCGACAAGGCTACTTCACTAAAGCCCGAACATCCCAAAGCACATGAATACTTTGGTGACGCCTTGATGCAAGCGGGCAAGGAAACCGAAGCCGCCCTGCATTGGGCTATCGCCGAGCGGTTGCGAGAGAAGAAGAAAAAGGAATAGAATAATAATTAATTGTCATCCAGAACGTAGCGAAGGATCTCGTTTACACCCACGTTTATGCTTTCGAGATTCTTCGTCACTACGTTCCTCTGAATGACAAAACTATTAGAATTATGCTTATCAAACTTTACGAAAAGAACAACAACCCCAAAGAACTGGAAAGAATTGTCCAGACATTGGAAGACGGCGGTATCATCATCTATCCCACCGACACCATGTATGCCATCGGATGCCATGCCTTGAAAGAACGCCCCATCGAACGCATCTGCCGACTGAAAGGCATTGATCCCCGTAAGCATCACCTATCCATTATCTGTTATGATTTGAGCAACATCAGTGAATATGCCAAGATAGACAATGCCACCTTCAAACTGATGAAACGCAACTTGCCGGGACCATTTACCTTTATTCTCCCTACAGGCAACAAACTACCCAAGATATTCAAGAATCGCAAGGAAGTAGGAATCCGTATGCCCAACCACCCCATCATCATGGAAATCTGTCAACTATTGGCCGCTCCTATCCTTACCACTACCCTCCCATTGGAAGATGGTGAAGACATGGAATACATCACTACTCCCGAACTGATAGAAGAGAAATTCGGACGCGAAACCGACATCATTATCGACGGAGGTATTGGAGATACAGAACCTTCGACCATTGTAAACTGCGTGGATGGTGAAGCAGAAGTGATACGCCAAGGAAAGGGTTGGTTGGAAGAATAAGAAAAAACAGGAAACAACTATTAATTATAAACTAAAAAAGAAAGAACATGATTGCAAATGAACAAATCAACCAAGTCATCGACCGTCTGATTGACGGAAGTGTAGAAATCGGCGGCAAAATATTAGGTGCCGTTATAATTTACATTATCGGTAAACTCATCGTCAATTGGCTAAACAAACTTTTCGCCAAACTCTTAAAGAAGCGCAAAGTAGACGAAAGTGTACAAAGTTTCTTAAAAAGCATTGTTAACATCACATTGATGGTATTACTGTTTCTGGCCGTAGTAGGTAAATTAGGTGTGGAACTGACCAGTTTTGCTGCCTTATTGGCTTCAGTCGGTGTTACTGTAGGTATGGCACTGAGCGGTCAACTACAAAATTTTGCAGGCGGTATCATTATCTTGGTATTCCGTCCCTACAAGGTGGGCGACTATATTGAATCGGCAACCGGTGCATCGGGTACTGTAAAGGAAATCCAAATCTTCCACACCGTACTCGTTACTCCCGACAACAAGATTGTCTATGCCCCCAATGGTTCCATGAGCAGTGCGGTAGTGACCAACTACAGCAAGGAAGACACCCGTCGTGTAGACTTCAGCTTCAATGTTAGTTATGGCAGTGACTTCAAGCAAGTTCGCGAAATCATAATGAGCCTCATCGAAGCCGACAAACGTATTTTCAACACCCCTGCTCCATTTGTAGAATTGGGTACTTTGGCTGCTGGTGGTGTAAGCATTACCGTTCGTGTATGGGTAAAAGCTGACGATTATTGGGATGTAAACTTCGACATGAACAAGAACGTATACGCTACCTTCAACGAAAAGGGCATTGCCTTCCCTATCCCCAATGTAAAGGTTCATCAAGCATAAATAATAAAAAAGAGG
>CAZFDP010000274.1:0-2484 GCA_964518185.1 uncultured Phocaeicola sp.
GTCGTTTCCAAACAAATATTCCATTGGACTCCATTCGATTGAGTGATCCTTGTATCTTGGCCGACAAGAAAACCAATATGTATTACATGACCGGTACAGGTGGCTTGTTGTGGAAGAGCAAGGATTTGGCTTTATGGGAAGGACCATATCAAGTAGCTGCAACCAATCCTTCTTCATGGATGGGAAAGAGACCGCAAATTTGGGCAGCCGAACTCCATCAGTATCAGGATAAATATTATTATTTTGCTACCTTTACTAATAATGCAGTTCGTATAGATTCGGTAAAAGGAAATGTCATACCTCGTCGTGCCAGTCATGTGTTGGTAAGTGATAAGGCGGAAGGACCGTACAAGCCGATGGAGGATCCTACTTACTTGCCGGCAAATATGCCTACACTGGATGGTACTTTCTGGGTGGATAAGGATGGAAAACCATACATGGTATATTGTTATGAATGGTTGCAGAATTGGAATGGTACTATTGAAAAAATAGAATTGAAGCCAGACTTGAGCGGTTCGGTAGGAGAAGGTAAACTCTTGTTTAAGGCCAGCGACTCTCCATGGAGCAAGGAAATGGAAGATGGAAAGGAAATCTTCAATAAGGTAACTGATGGCCCTTGGTTGTTCAAGACGGGAACCGGACGCTTGGGTATGATTTGGACCAGTTGGATTTATAAGGATTATACGCAAGGGGTGGCCTATTCGGAAAGTGGAACTTTGGATGGTCCGTGGGTTCATGAACCGGAACCTATTACTCCACCTAACTTTGGACATGGCATGTTATTCCAAACTTTGGAAGGTAAATGGTTGATGTCGGTCCATAGCCACAAGGATGTGAATGGAAGATACGTGCGTATCCCTCATTTGTTCGAAGTCGATTTGTCGGGAGATAAATTGAAAGTGGGTGCTTTATATCATCCTTGAATCCCTGATAAGAACGGTTGTTTATGACATCTTGATGTCTTCCAACTTTACTAATTTATTTACAATAGCATAGATGGTCAGTCCTGCCGGTGTATGAATCTGCAACTTATTGCTGATATTACGCCGGTGGGTGGCTACCGTATGGATGGATAAGAATAAAGCATCGGCTATTTCCTTGTTGGTCATGCCCTTGGCCACACAACCGACTATTTCTTTCTCACGCAGGCTGAGCGTCTCTAATTTATCATTTTCGGTGTTGTTTTCTTCTTCTTCTTTCTCTATAGTGCGATGGGCAATGGCTGCTTTTAATTCTTCTTCCAGCATTTCTACCGCGGGGACAAACAGATGGTCTTCCACTAAACAATGCGAAGTGAGGTCTTGCTCACAATTGATGATGTCGAACAAAACGGAATTCAGCATATCGTTCTCCTTTTGGGGATAATACCGGATGATGATGTCTTTCAGTTCTTCCAGCTTGGGTACAATGTCGTTGTGCTTGTCGGCAAACATCTGGATGCTGTAATCTTCCTGAAAACGTTCCTGTAACAAATCTTCTACATAGCTGAATACGGTTTCGTTTTCGTACTCCATGTGCCGGCGGACTTCTATCACGTATTCATCGTAAAATTTCAGAATAAGCAAGGCCACTTCGTCCGTGCCCGAGCAATCTATGGCTTCTATCAGTCGACGACGGATGGAGGGAAGGTTATAATCGAGGAAATAAGTATGCGCCCGTTTCAGATAATTGATGAGCGAAGCCGGTGATATTTGTTTGTAATCATACTCTTTGTTTGATATAAAGTTGGCCACTGTCAGAAAAGTAGGGGTATCTACTCCATGCTGTTCGCATATTTCTTTCACGGTTTTGTTGCCGAATCCTAAGGATATACCGAATCGGCTCATTACCATCAGTAACAGGCTGTTGTCCCGAATCAAACTCCGGAGTTTGTCGGAAATGGTGTATTGGGTATTGTTATTCATTGCATTATCTGTTATCATACGGCAAAAGTAATTATTTTCAAGAGAATGACCAATACTTTAAAGTAATGATTATATAATCTTAGGAAGTCTTAATCTTGTGAATCTGTATAGGATTTTCTTGAAAGGGATGCATAGTTATGCTTGATTGCTTTTGTGGACGAAGGAAAAATCACTACCTTTGTAGGCAAATGATAAAATAAAAGAAATATGCCACTTAATTTACCCGATAAATTGCCTGCCATTGAGTTGCTGAAGGATGAAAATATCTTTGTTATCGACAATTCGAGGGCAAGTTCTCAGGATATTCGCCCACTGAAGATTGTTATCCTTAACCTGATGCCTATCAAAATTACTACCGAAACCGACTTGGTACGCCTGCTTTCGAATACGCCCCTTCAGTTGGAAATCACCTTTATGAAACTGAAGAGCCATACTTCGAAGAATACACCGATAGAGCACATGAAAGCTTTCTATCATGATTTCGAGATCCTGAAGGAGCAGAAGTTCGATGGGATGATTATAACCGGTGCACCGGTGGAGCAGATGCCTTACGAGGATGTGACCTATTGGGAAGAGATTT
>CAZFDP010000275.1:0-2472 GCA_964518185.1 uncultured Phocaeicola sp.
GACTTCATATACTTTTTCATTATTGCTCTTTTTAATGTTGTTTATTATCAATTATAGTTCATCTTATCTCGGAAAGAAATCCCGTGAACAAAACAAACCACCGATTTGCTTCATTCAAAAAACTGACTTAACTTTGCATCGGTTTATCCTCCTTATTTTAAGGGAGATTCTCAGGGCGGGAAAGAAACAGGTTGTAACTCCGTGGTTCTTTCCGCCCTTCTTTTCTCCCGGTTTTCACATCAATTATATTACAGATTATTCAACGTTCCCCATTATCCGCAAGCGGACAGGGGAAGATTTTACATTGGCATAAACCGTTATTACTTTACTGAAACGACCGTTTTCTTCGGCTTCATAGCTTACTTTCAGTTCCAAACTTTCACCGAGCCGAACGGGTTCTTTTCTGTATTCCACCTTGGTACATCCGCAGGAAGTGGTCACATCTTGAACAACCAATAGTGATTTGCCGGTATTGGTCAATTGGAAAGTACATTCCTGCTTTTCTGCCATGGAGAAGGTTCCAAAGTTGTGCTCCGTTCGGTCAACACTCATTTCTGTTACAGATGTATTGGCTTTTGGCAGGTTCTCTCCCGTTATCTTCATCAAGTAAAGTTCCTTCACTTTGGGATTGTGAACAGGATTCCCCATACCTATCACTTTGTTTTCTTTATCCAGAAGGAAAGTTTGAAACATCATCTCACTTGGAAAACGATTCAAAGCATTTAAATCATCCTTTTCATCGAAACAGACGGGATAAGTGAAGTTATCACGACGGGTAAGGTAACGGAGTTCCTTTATATCCTTGGGATGGAAATAGAACAGGAACGGAACGGTGCCCGAAGTGACGGAATCCATCTCCGCTATCAATTCTTTCCAACGGTGCAGTTGGAGCTTACAACTGGTGCAGCCGATGGAATCCACATAAGTGATTATTTTGAAATCGGCATTACGATAATCTAAAGTAACGGTATCTTTCCCTTGAATGGTGAATACAGAATGTTCCGGAAACTTGATTTCCTTTCTGTTCCATTCGTTTAACAAACGGGCTATACGTTCCTTATCGTTCTCTTGGCAGGAAGCAAGCAGGAACAGGATGAATATGTAGAGTATTTTTTTCATATAGTGAATGTTTACAGATCCTTCGCTTTGCTCAGGATGACACATTAATAAGAAAATTTCCTTTGGGGAACAGACTTGACATGACATTACATTTTGAATTCTACAATCGGTTCGTCCTGATTGCCATCTACAGCAAGGATGATGCCTTTTTCTTCGTCTACCCAAATGCCTTCCACATAATGGTCGAGTTCGTACTTACGGAGCGGTTCACCTTCTAAAGTATACACATAGATGCGGTTGCCCCCATTGGGTGTACGAATTCCTTTTTTGTGGTTATTGGCAATATCCTTAAAGGTTTCTCCTTCGAAGGTGGTGTAGATGGCACTATCAGTTACCTGCACATCGCCATAGCCCATGATGCCGGTGGGAATACCATAACCTTCCCGACTTACCATAAACTGAGGTTCGCCCTTTCCGCCCACTTTCACCACATGGGTGTTTTTCTTCAGGTTATACACTTCGAGTACATCACCCAGTTGGGTGGCTGCAACCAATACTCCATTACGGGGATTATAGTCAATAAAGCTACGCCAAGCATACGCTAAAGCGTGACGGGATTCCTGCAATGCCTTCTTGTCGGAGGAAGGAATGATGCCTGTTTTACGAACTAACTTGCCTTGTCGGTCCACCCAACAGAAACGGTTTTTACCCGAATAGTCGGGTATTAGGAAACGGGTACCGCTATAAATAGTAAAATCCATCGCACGAAAAAGTTCCTTTTGCAACTTTACTACCCGATGTCGAAGCAAAGAGTCGCGGCAAGTATTGAAACGCCACAGTACCATTTCAGATTTGTTGGAATCCAAGGTCCACAAATCATCCCCTTCCCAACGAAAATTCTCGGCCTGTAGCATTTCTTCCGGGCCTTCGCCACGTTTAGAAAAAGAGGAAAGGTAACGAAAGTCGGGATAAGAAAACAAATGGAAGAAATAGTCCGGGCCGTGCAAATCTTCCACTACCGCACGGTCTTCATTCACCCGAATACGCCAAGGGTATTTAAACAGAGCTGTATCAATAGGAATGGTACGGCTTTGCAAAGCTTTAATCTCCGGAAAAGAGAATTCGGCTTCAGCTTCAGCTTTTTTAGAAAAGCGAAAAGACAAACAAAGCATCAATAGACCTCCTATTAACAAAAATAAAGATAATTGCTTCTTCATTTTCTCAAGCTATATCCTTCAAATACATAAGCTACCCTTACCCCTATTTCTTCGCATAAAACATCTCCGCTACCTATACAAGTTATATTATTGTCCATATATTCCGAAGTAGCCAATGCCTCCACATTCATCAATAAAAAATCATCAACCGATGATTGGGTTTGAGACTTTTGATACACCGATACTACACCCAGTA
>CAZFDP010000276.1:0-2469 GCA_964518185.1 uncultured Phocaeicola sp.
CGTTTGGGACAATTGTACTGAATATTGAGGACATTTTTCCCTGGATGTTTCTGATAAGAATTTTAATCGTCCCTCTCCTCTTTATATAGGTATGCAAGATAAAGTGCAGGAGAATTTATTCTATGCAAATTTAGGGGGAGGTAAGAGACACCCGACTTTTTCGATCAAACCGATTCAGGTCATTATTTTCGTTTCACTAAATTGGAAAATATAGCAATGGAATAAACTTTTTTTAAGCAAAATAAAACCAACCAATCTTATTATTGCTTACATTTGCGAACATAAAAACATCCCATTATGGTAAGAAAATTCGATTTCCTTGTCATCGGCTCCGGTATAGCCGGTATGAGCTTCGCTTTAAAAGTGGCTCACAAGGGTAATGTAGCCTTAATTTGCAAGGCCGGGCTCGAAGAAGCCAATACTTATTTCGCTCAGGGTGGAATTGCTTCGGTAACCAACCTGAAAGTGGATAACTTTGAAAAGCATATAGAAGATACAATGATTGCCGGCGACTGGATAAGCGACCGTGCAGCCGTGGAAAAGGTAGTATGCGAAGCTCCAGCACAAATAGAAGAACTCATCAAATGGGGAGTAGACTTCGACAAGAACGAAGACGGTGAGTTCGACCTGCACAAGGAAGGCGGACATTCCGAGTTCCGAATCCTTCATCACAAGGACAATACAGGAGCCGAAATACAGACCAGTCTGATAGAAACTGTAAAAGCACACCCCAACATTACCGTATTTACCGACCACTATGCCGTAGAAATTATTACCCAGCACCATTTGGGAATCATTGTTACACGCTATACACAAGGTATCAAGTGCTACGGAGCCTATATACTGAACGAAAAGACCGGCGAAGTGGATACCTTCCTCTCGAAAGTAACGGTAATGGCTACCGGCGGATGCGAAGCAGTATACCGACAGACCACCAACCCATTGGTGGCTACCGGCGATGGTATTGCCATGGTGTACCGTGCTAAAGGAGTGGTGAAAGACATGGAGTTCATCCAGTTCCACCCTACCGCACTCTATCACCCGGGCGACCGGCCCAGTTACCTCATCACCGAAGCCATGCGTGGTTATGGCGGTATCTTGAAGACCAAGGACGGTAAGGAATTCATGCAGAAATACGACCCTCGCCTGTCACTCGCTCCGCGTGATATTGTGGCACGAGCCATAGACAACGAGATGAAACTACGGGGTGAAGACCATGTATATTTAGATGTTACCCACAAAGACCCCGAAGAAACCAAGAAACATTTCCCCAACATCTACAAGAAGTGCCTCAGCATAGGTATCGATATCACCAAGGACTATATTCCCGTAGCTCCGGCTGCCCACTATTTATGTGGAGGTATCAAGGTGGACCTCGACGGGCAGAGCAGTATCGGTCGACTGTATGCCATCGGCGAATGTTCGTGCACCGGTTTGCATGGTGGTAACCGCTTGGCATCGAACTCACTGATAGAAGCAGTGGTCTATGCCGATGCAGCCGCCAAACATGCCCTCAGCGTATTGGAACGTTATGACTATAACGAAGACATCCCCGAATGGAATTCCGAAGGTACCATGAAACCCGAAGAGCTGGTACTTATTACCCAAAGCATGAAGGAAGTGAATCAGATTATGGAGGCTTACGTGGGTATTGTACGGAGCAATATCCGTTTGATACGTGCTTGGAACCGATTGGACATTCTATACGAAGAAACCGAACGCCTCTTCAAACGTTGCAAGGCTTCGCGCGAATTATGCGAACTGCGTAATATGATCAACATCGGATACCTGATTACCCGTCAGGCTATGGAACGGAAGGAAAGCCGCGGCTTACATTACACCATCGACTACCCTCACGTTTCCGAAAAGAAATAAGGGACTTTCACCACAGATTACACAGATTTACACAGATAAAATTGTGTCATTCTGAACGAAGTGAAGAATGACATAACGAGAATGTCAACAAATACTAAATTTATCTGTGTAAATCCGTGTAATCTGTGGTGAGAAAAATCACCTGCCCCCGGCAGGAAGATTCTTCTTCCAGTAATCTACCATACTCTTACGCAAATGGTACGTAGTACCTTGACGTTCGTTGATGCTGTGCGAACGCATGGGGTACGATATCTGCGAGAATACCTTTCCGTGACGAATCAACTCATTCACCATCATTTCACAACTCTGATAGTGCACATTGTCATCGCCTGTACCGTGGATAAGCAGCAAGTTACCCTTCAAGCCAGCTGCATAATGGATAGGCGAACCCTTACGATATCCCTCAGGATTGTTTTGTGGGGTATTCATATAACGTTCCTGATAAATGGTATCATACAAGCGTTGGTCGGCAACAAATGCTACGGCAATACCGGTATGGAACACATCCGGATAGCGGAACATACAGTTCAAAGTCTGGCTACCGCCACCACTCCAACCGGTTACACCGATACGGCTCAAGTCGATGAACGAATA
>CAZFDP010000277.1:0-2434 GCA_964518185.1 uncultured Phocaeicola sp.
CTGCATCCTCAAATTATTCCTCGGCGACTTTGCGTCTCTGCGTTAAAAAAAAGAAAACATCGTTTTACAAGGAAGAAAACGTCGTTTTCCGGCCGATAAAGCGTCGTTTTCTTGATTGTGATACAAAGATACAACATCCCGAAAGCGCATTGTCCCGATTTGTCCCACAATGTCCCGATTTGTCCCGATTCGTCCCAATTCACCCGAAAAATATTTGTAAATTTGTTAATTATTCCTTATATTTGCACCACTTTAAAACTCTCAATTATCAACTATCAACTAACATGCAATTTATAGCCCGTAATTATTCAAAAACAGAACTTGCCATGCTTTATGCACCACAAAGCACAGCCGATGCAGCAAGAAAAAATCTTTACCGATGGATTCATTACTGCAAACCTCTTTGTAAGGAACTTGACGCCCTCCACTACAACCCCAACCGGAAAACATTCATGAAGCGCGAGGTGGAAGCCATCGTCCGTCACTTAGGGGAGCCTTGAGTAGACTCCCCTCTTTTTACCACAGATGCTTTTTATTCACCAAAACCTATCAGCGCACTCAGTGATTTCAGTAAACTCAGTGTTTTTTTGAGTACCCCAACTACCAAAGTAAATCTTACTATTATATATAATATATATAATATATTATATATAATAGTAAATATTCCTTACATACATCACTCCAACAAGCACTCGGATTAATCATTGAAATTACTGAAATCACTGAGTGCGCTATGGGGGGTGAGGTTACAGAACTGTCTGCCGGTTGATGGCATACTTTCAAGTGCCACATGCTCCTTTTGGGGATTACTGTCTTTATAGCAAGTAGGTATAAGGCGAAGAAAAGAAACATTTTCTTACTTATAACGTTTGATTATAAATAGAAATATGTATCTTTGCAATATATGAGCAAGAGCCTATACATAATCAGCGGTTGTAACGGAGCTGGAAAAACTACGGCTTCGTACACGGTATTGCCCGAAATCCTGCAATGTAGGGAGTTTGTGAATGCTGACGAGATAGCCAAAGGTTTATCGCCATTCAATCCTGAAAGTGTGGCGATAGATGCAGGAAGATTGATGCTGCAACGAATTGATGAACTTTTGGAGCGAGAAGAAACATTTTCTATCGAAACGACACTTGCCACAAAATCATATATCAACTTAGTACGACGGGCACAAGCCAAAGGCTATCGCGTACACCTGATATTCTTTTGGCTCGAGACATCTGAATTAGCCGTTCAGCGTGTGGCTGAACGAGTAAGCAAAGGGGGGCATAATATCCCAACGGAAGTTGTACATCGCAGATATGTAGCTGGAATTCGTAACCTTTTTAATACCTTTATGGCGGAGGTTGATTTGTGGATGATATATGATAACAGCCGTACACCACGAACTTTTGTAGCTAAAGGAGGTCGGGCAACGAATGTAGAAATAGTTTCAGAAATGATATATAATAAAATTAAGGCCTATGTCGGATAAAGAAGTAAAAGATTTTATGGACAAACTCGATGCCGGTTTGAAACTGGCCGAAAAACGGATGTTGCAAGAAAAGTCCCTGCGTGGCGAAACTGTAGTGGTCTATACCGAAGATAAGGGTATTCAGCACATTCCGGCAAGTCAAGTCATAGCCAGTCAGGATATGTAATTTTCATCGCTCTGTCTTTGGAACGGAAATCGGTTTCCTCTCTGCTACATACCTTTTCAGCAAGAAAGTCAAGAAATGAGGAAAGGTATAGAACTTACCATTGAAGCTACACCTCGATTCGTTCTAAAAAATGTCACCGAATTAAATTATTCGCTTGAAAAAGTGTATTCTTTAGGGTACAAAGGTGCTATGTGAAATGAAAAAAATGACACTACTAAACTGATGCAACTTATTTTTTACACGTTACTATATTCGAAATCTCATGGCAGATTTTCTTTGTAAGTCAGGTCAAAAGTTGTACTACTTTCAGAAGGACAGTGGTCTTGAACCGGACTTCCTGGTACGATTCAAGGGCGAATGTGTAGTGCTTGAAGTCAAGGCGAAATCAGGTAAAGCACAATAAGATTTTATCCGCAATGACTCGTTCGTTCTTGAATTTTCCGGACTTCTACGTGTGGCGGGGTTACGTTTTTACTTCACCTTCCAATGACCACCCTTGGCCGGACCGATACGTTCGATGATGCCTTCGGCTTTCAAGTTGGCGAGATGCTTCTCTACCGACTTGGCCGAAATGCCCATCTTCCCTGCAAGAGCCATAGCACTCAGCTTGCCGTCCTCCGAAAGCAAGGCCACGATTTTCTCCCTACTTTTTATGGTTTTCTTCCTACCCTTTTGTGGTTTCTCCCTACTTTCTTCTCCGATAGATTCCAGGTAGTTGGCTATCTCGCTCAATAGGTTTTGCTCCATCATCGACGACATGAACGCTCTGAAAATCTCAAGGTCGTCGT
>CAZFDP010000278.1:0-2413 GCA_964518185.1 uncultured Phocaeicola sp.
CTCTCCATCCTGAAGACGGGGAAAGCCAAAGCCGTACGCTTCTCCACCCTCGAAGCCATCTGCAAGGAACTGGATTGCCAGCCGGGAGATATATTGGAGTTTCGTGTGGAAGGGGAATAATGGAGTATATTTATAATATAAACACACACTTTTGCAGGTGACCCGAACAAATACCACTGAGCGTATCGCTATCAATGCCGCGACCTTCTCCAAACTGGCTGATGCCGGAAATATCGTGTTTGCTTCCACACATGATCTCGAACTGGCTGAAATATTGAAGGATAAATATGACTTGTATCATTTCTGCGAAACCGTAACCAATGAAAAGCTTTCCTTCGACTATACTTTGAAGCCCGGCATTGTGAAAGAAGGTAATGCCATCCGGATTTTAGAACTTTGCGGATACCCGGAAGATGTAGTGGATGCCGCACGGATGGTTGTCGAAGAAAAAGAGAAGTGACTGGAATCAATAAACGATTCCGGTCATTTCAAGCCATCCTTCAAGAAATCCGCCAAATGGATATGCATAATCCCCCCTACATTGCTTCCGCTTGTCCATTCGTCAAGACTGACCACATATTTCGGATAATTGTTGTTGACAGCCTGGAGATTACCGAATTCACGCAAACGGGTTGACTCATCTGCCAACTGGAAGGTGGCTTGGACGTATATCACCTCATCATTCCGACGAGCGACAAAATCTATTTCACGACCTCCGGATTGCTGCCCCGTGAAGACCTCGTATTGTTTTTCTGCGAGATGCAGATAAATGGCATTCTCTATCAGCTTATGGATGTCCTGTTGCATATTGAAGCCTATATGGCAATTGCGCAAGCCCATATCTTCAAAATAGTATTTTTCGCCTATTTCGAATGTCTGCAAGCCGTTCACATCAATACGGCGCACTTTGTTGACGAGATAGGCATTCTGCAAAAACCTCAGATAATTAATGACTTGGAGAGGAGACATATTGACCTTTTGGGATTTCAGGTACTTGCTTATGTTGTTTGCAGAAAATAGATTTCCCACATTATCAGCCGTATAAAGAGCCAAAGTCTCCAAGAAATCGACATTGCGGATTCCTTCCCGTTTCACCACATCTTTGAGCATTATCGTGGAATAGACATTCCGAAGATATTCGAAAACGACATTCTGCTGAAGGGGAATATTCCGCAAATAAGGAAGACCTCCATAAGTCAGATAGCTCCGAAGCGATTGAGTAGAATCCTGCAATTGATGGAACTCAAGAAATTCCATATAGGACAAGCTATGGATATGAAATTCCACATAACGCCCAGAAAGATAAGTAGACAATTCACCGGACAGCATAGTCGCATTGCTTCCTGTAATGAATATGTCGCAGGCATTCTTTGCCTGCAGGCTCCGCAAGCTATGTTCAAATCCTTGAATATCCTGGACTTCGTCTATAAAGAGATAGTTCGGATGTTCAGGCAACAATTTACCGGATACGTATGCCGACAAATCTTCATGGGTACGGATAGCCATAAATTCATCCAATTCCTTGTTGATATAAATGATGTTTGGATGGACAACTGTAGCTTGGACATACTCTTGAAGTTGCCGCAAAATACAACTTTTGCCCACTCGGCGTTGGCCGGTAAGCACCTTGATTATGTTTTTGTCTATAAAAGGAATTATTCGTTCCGTGTAAATGGGACGGTTTATCAGTTCTATCATATCCGGAATTTTATTAGTTATATCAAAAACTTAATGCAAAGTTAAGGATTTTGTTTGTTATACCAAAAACTTCCCTTTCTTTTTGTCCTTCATTTTAGTTATGATGAATAGAAAATTTTTTGGTAATAATATACTTGTTAACACTCTCGTTCTGAATGACAATTTTGTGTTAACTGGTATATTGTTCCCAAATTCTTTTGTCTTTTTATTATGAAAAAAAAACGAACTGACAGACATTTCATTCGATAATCTCATCCTTTCTCCGTATCTTTGCACCCAAATTAAGTGAAATGAAAAAAATGACACTACTAAACTGATGCAACTTATTTTTTACACGTTACTAAAAGACATTGAATGAAGACATTTGAAGAATTAGGCGTTTCCGAAGAGATACGCAGAGCAATTGAAGAAATGGGATACGAAAATCCCATGCCCGTACAAGAAGAAGTGATACCCTACTTGCTTGGCGAAGGAAACGACGTGGTGGCCTTGGCACAAACAGGTACAGGTAAGACGGCGGCCTTCGGTTTGCCCCTTATCCAAAAGACTGACGTGAAGCATCGGGTGCCACAAGCCCTCATCCTTTGTCCTACACGCGAACTCTGTCTGCAAATAGCCGGTGACCTGACCGACTACTCCAAATACATCGACGGACTGAAGGTACTCCCCGTATATGGAGGCTCGTCCATCGAAAGCCAAATCCGTATGCTGAAGA
>CAZFDP010000279.1:0-2406 GCA_964518185.1 uncultured Phocaeicola sp.
TTTATGTCTTCAGATCCTTCGTCACTCCGTTCCTCAGGATGACAAGGAGAGGGGTTCCTCAGGATGACAAAAGGAATACTATTCCCTGATTACTTTCACCAATCCTCCACGTCCCAACTTCACGATGCTCGATGGTTTGGGGCATGCCGTTTCGTCCTGCCGGTAGTTCACCACATAGTCCACCGCCTGCTTTATCTCCTCGCTTATTTCGCCGAAATTAGCAGGCGAAGGCGCTCCGCTCACATTGGCCGATGTAGACACAATGGCCTTACGGAAACGAAAACAAAGTTGCTTGGAGAATTCCTCGGAGGTTACACGGATACCCACGCTTCCGTCCTCGGCCAGCAAATTGGGTGCCAGGTTACGTGCATCATCATAGATAATGGTCATCGGTTTGGTGGCGCACTCTATCAGGTCGAACGCCACTTCGGGTGCCTCCTTTACATAGAAGTCCACCTTCACGGCATTGTCCACCAGCACCAGCATGGCCTTGCTGTCGGCCCGTTTCTTTATTTCGTACACGCGTTTTACAGCCTCTTCGTTGGTGGCATCGCATCCTATGCCCCAAATGGTATCGGTAGGATAAAGTATCACCCCACCTTTCTGCATCACTTCGCAGGCTTTCTTTATGTCTTCTTTCATTGTTTCGTCCATAACCTTCTTCTTTATTTTTAGCAATGGAATTGCAAAAGTAAGAAAAATCTTGCTGAAGTTATGCACAGAATAATAAATCTTTTCTATCTTTGTAACCGCAAATAAGAACAAAATTCATGAAAATAAAGACTGTACTCCTACTTTTTGCCCTGCTGATGAGCATTTCGGCCACCGTTTTGGCACAATCGCCCAAACGCGAATTCCGTGGTGCTTGGATTCAGTGTGTAAACGGACAATTCCAAGGCATGAGTAAGGAAGCCATGCAGAAAATGCTTGCCTCACAACTCGATGTATTGCAACAGGCAGGCATCAATGCCATCATCTTCCAGGTGAGGGCCGAGGCCGATGCGCTCTATCAGTCGAGCTACGAGCCATGGAGCCGCTTCCTTACCGGTGTACAGGGAAAGAACCCGGGATGGGATCCGTTGTTATGGATGATAGAGGAATGCCACAAGCGCCACATGGAACTCCACGCATGGATAAACCCCTATCGTGCCAAGACCAAGAGTACGGCTGCCCTCTCGCCCATCCACCCGTATAAAAAATACCCCAAGCAGTTTGTGAGCTATGCCGGACAATTGTACTTCGACCCTGCCTTGCCCGAAAACCGCAAGTACATCTGCAAGATTGTGAGCGACATTGTGAACCGTTACGATATAGATGCCATCCACATGGACGACTATTTCTACCCCTACCCCAATCCGGGTGAGGACTTCCCCGACAATGCCAGCTTTGCCCAGTACGGACGTGGATATGCCAACAAGGCCGATTGGCGCAGAGACAATGTAAACGTGCTTATCAAGGAGATACACGAAACGGTTCGTCAGTGCAAGCCATGGGTGAAGTTCGGAGTGAGCCCCTTCGGCATCTACCGCAACCAGAAGAACGACCCTAACGGAAGTGCCACCAATGGCCTGCAAAACTATGACGACCTCTATGCCGATGTACTGATGTGGGTAAACAACGGTTGGGTGGACTACAACATACCGCAAGTATATTGGGAAATTGGTCATAAGGCTGCCGACTATGCCACATTGGTTCGCTGGTGGGCCAAACACGCATCCGGGCGTCCGCTCTTCATCGGCCAGGACGTGATGCGTACCGTAAAGAATGCCGACCTTCAGAACCCCAGCATCCATCAGCTCGATGCCAAGATGAAGCTCCAGCGCTCGCTTCCTGCCATTCAGGGAAGCTGCCAGTGGTATGCTGCTGCCGTGGTAGACAATCCCGGCAACTACCGCACCATGCTCCAAAACCATTACCACCGCCATCCGGCACTGGTTCCCACCTCTCCTTTCATGGACAACGAGGCTCCCAAGAAGGTAAAGAAGCTGAAGCCCGTATGGACAGCCGACGGCTACATTCTGTTCTGGACAGCCCCCAAGGCCAAGAACGAAATGGACAAGGTCGTGCGCTACGTGGTATACCGCTTCGGCAAGGGCGAGAAGGTAGATTTAAACGATGCATCAAAGATTATTATCATAACCAGTGACACTCACTACAAACTCCCTTACGAGGACGGAAAAACCCGTTACCAGTACGTAGTGACTGCCTTGGACCGCTTGCACAACGAATCGAAAGCGGTAAAGAAGAAGGTGAAACTATAAGGAAACTATTATACATTTTTAGCATAAATTACGGTAAGAAAGCACTTTCGTCGTGATGACGCGAGTGCTTTCGTCTTTTACAGCCCCATGCAACTTGAGTTGGTAATTATTCGGGCAAAGCCTTATTAAGTGAAATGAAAAAAAT
>CAZFDP010000280.1:0-2403 GCA_964518185.1 uncultured Phocaeicola sp.
GAGATATACTTAAATAATCTTTCGGGATTTATTGTAAATTTGCAGAAAATCCCGATTGCATAAAATAAGAACGATTCCGCCTTGCAGGATTCTCGATATTAATCCAATCCTCAAGAAGTTAACAATCGATAGTGAAAGGCCGCTCCGTGATGGAACGGCCTTTCTTTTTTATGTCCATAGATGGATTATTGGGTGATAAATGTACAAATTTACATGGAAATGTATAATATTCTATTAGGTATATTAAAAGGAATAGATTATTTTTGTGGAGTAACTTAAAGTTAATCCGTATGAAAACGTATTCAAAGATTTTATTTTCACTTTTTGTAGGTGGAGTAACCTTGGCAAACTTGCAGGCTCAAGACTTGCGGGAACGTAACTACTACTATGAAATATTGCAGCCTAACCATGCAGCCAAAGACAAAGTGGATGGATATGCTGAAGAAAAAATCAAAGAAGCATTGGATAGGGGATTGTCTGTGATTCCTTCGGCAGACGGAAATGGTATCTATTTGAGCTGGAGATTGCTTGAACAGGATGAAGAAGGTACTTCTTTCCATGTGTATCGTTCGGTGAATGGAAAAACCAAGCGATTGACTTCCAAACCTATTCAGACTACTTGCGATTTTATAGACAAACAGCCGGTAGAAGGAAAAGCGATTTACTGGGTACGTACTTTGAATGCCAAGAAGAAAATGGTATCGGAATCTCCCAAACAGGAGGTGGAAGGTACTTTGCTGAAGAATTATCGGAGTATCAAACTGAACAGGAACGTAAAAGCCGGTAAGGTAGCGGTGGCCGATTTGAACGGTGATGGTGTTTATGATTATATCATCCGAACACCCGAAATGAATACCGACCCGGGTACACGTGGAAATCTGAAAGGGGATACTTATCAGATAGAAGCTTATTTAAGTGACGGAACTTTTCTTTGGTCGAAAGACTTGGGACAAGGGATAGAACCGGGAGTATGGTACTCGCCTTTTGTGGTATATGATTTCAATGGAGACGGCAAAGCGGAAGTGGCGCTGAAAACAGCTCCGGAGACTACCAAGCGTAACAAAGAGGGACGAGTGGACAGCGGTGAAGAATACCTGAGTGTATGGAATGGTATGACGGGAAAAGAAATAGCCCGGGTAGATTGGCCGGAACGGAACGACCGTTATGGTAATGTGAACCGTCAGAACCGAAATCAGATTGGTATGGCTTTCTTGGATGGGAAGACACCCTATATCTTGGCATGTAGAGGTACCTATAAATTGATGGTGGTGGATGCTTGGGAACTGAAAGGGGACAAGCTGGTACGTGCCTGGAGATGGGACGGTGATGAAGAAAATCCTATCGTGCGTAGTATGGGTTCGCATAATATGGTTTGTGGTGATGTGGATAATGATGGAAGAGATGAAATTTTGCTTGGCTCTTGTATGTTGGATGACAATGGTACATTGCTTTGGTCGGCAGGATTGGGACATCCGGATAAAATATACTTGACGGATATAGACCCCAAACGTCCGGGAATGGAAGTGTTCTTATGTCTGGAACCATTCAATAACGAGGGTAGAGGAGTCTGTGTAGTAGATGCTGCAACAGGAAATCATGTATGGAACATCGGTCATAAGACTTTCCATGTGGGAGACGGTATGGTAACAGACTTTGATCCGTCTCACGAGGGTTTGGAGTGTTTTGCCAGTGAAGACGCTAAAGGCGGAAGCCGGGATAAGTATTTGCTTTCTGCTACAGGGAAATACATTGGAAAGAACGAAGGGGTACCTCCTTGTCGGAATTGGGCCTGGTGGGATGGAGACTTGTTGCGAGAAACATTCCAGGGTGACAACAACCGTTGGGGAGCCGGTTCTTCGTCTGATGGTCGCAAACAAAGTATCTTGAAATGGAAAGGTGAAGCCTTGACCGAAGGTATAGAAGGAGATATTCTGATGATTGCCGACTTATATGGTGACTGGAGAGAAGAAATTGTAACGGCTGTAAATGGCGAACTTCGCATTTATACTACCCATCATCCGGCTAAAGACCGTAGAGTGACTTTGATGCAGGATGGTATCTATCGAAGTTATGTAGCCCATCGTTCTATGGGATATCCGCAAGCACCGGTTCCGTCTTATTATTTGGGTGAATAATAGTAAATTGATTATGAAAAACATTGTATTATTGTCTGTTTGGCTCATGCTGTCTTGCTTGGCCGTTAATGCCCAACCCTATAGAGGTGAGAAACTTTCAAGAGGCTTGGTAGGGATTCCTACCGAAGAAGGTATGTACCTGAGTTGGAGGATGATGTTGGATGATAAGAATAAAACCTCGTTTGACATTTATCGATGTACAGATGGGGGTAAGGAACAGAAACTGAACCGTAAACCTATCCGACAGACAACCGATTTTATGGATACA
>CAZFDP010000281.1:0-2395 GCA_964518185.1 uncultured Phocaeicola sp.
ACACATTCCCTTTTTGCCCAATATACAATAACGGGAAAAGTTACGACCTTGAATAAGGAGAAAATTGTCGGTGCACAAATCGTCTTGACACTGAATGATTCGTTGGTAGGTATGACCTTGACCGACCACAAAGGAACTTTCCGAGTGGAAGGATTGAACACCGGCAAGTATCAGATGGGAGTGGATGCATCCGGTTATCTATACCTTTCACAAGAAATGGATATACACAAAGATACGGAAGCCGACTTTGTATTACAGGAAGAAATAATCTTGCCACAAGAAATGGAAGAAGTGGTGGTGACGGCGCAGCGGAGTGATGTCGTGAAAACCCATGCAAAAGGAAGTGTCTTCTATTTATCGCCCCGTGCGCAAGAAGCCCGGGATGTATTCAGCGCTCTGCTGGAAATTCCGCAACTGAACGTAGATGCCTTGAACCGCACCATTTCCATGGCAAATGGCGACAACCTGTTGATATTGGTCAATGGGATTCCCCGCAAGGGAGCTTTGGAGGGAATCAATCCGGAAGACATCACTTCCGTGGAGGTAATGGATACCCCTTCTGCCCGCTACTTGTCGGAAGGAATCACAAACGTGTTGAACATAAAGACTAAAAAAAAGACATCGAAATATCGCTTGTTTAATTTGAACACCCAGCATAATTTGGAAGGGTATTATGGTACCGGGAATGCCGGATATGAAATGGGGGCTTCCAACTACTCCTTGTATCTGAATGGCGATTGCTTTTACTTCAACAACAACCATGCCAATCAACACGAAGAGCAATATACTCCTACCATGTCGAAACGGTACGACGGAAGAGCAGTAACTGACTATCTTTCCTACAACTTCACTTTGGGAGGCGACTGGGTGATAAACGACAAAAATTATTTATCTTATAACATCTCATTGAGAGACATTCCGACAAGCGCCAAGGTGGAGGGACAAGGTGTCATTGAAGAGGATGCCGTTTCTACGGGCTATACCCTCTTAAAACAAAACAAGACTTCTGCGTTGGTCAATGTGTATAACCTGTATCATCGGTACAAGTTTGACGAACGACAACAAATAGAAAATCAGTTGAATTTTACTTATAACCGGAACGATGACCGTAATTCGGTGAAAGAATGGGGCAATGAGTATGACTACACCAGACAGACCCGCCATAAAATGAATCATTACAAAGGGAACTATCTGCTGGATTATCAGTATGAATCAGAGAAACATTTCCTGGCCGCAGGTAGCCAGACTTATTTTGAAAAGACCAGATTGGAACTCCCGTTACAACATTCGGCTTCTTTTACCCACCAACGTTGGAAGGAATATTTGTATGTGGATTATACCCGACTTACAACGTATGCCAACTATCAGTTGTCTATGGGGTTGGATATGATTTTCAACAAAATAGAGAAAACACACAATGACTATTATCGGTTAAAGTACAGCCTTTCGGCCGTTTATGTTCCGATACGTCCGCTCACGTTCAAATTGTGGGGGCGTGGCTATACATTGGAACCGGGTGTCGCTTACCTGAATCCTTACAATACTTCTGCGGATAGCCTCTCCATAGTACAAGGGAACTCATCCTTGACTCCTGCTTATCGGCATAATCTGGGGTTCAGTGCTTCGTGGAACAAGAACGGGTTATACATTTCACCGGAGATTGGTTACGACCATACCTCTGATGTGGTTTCACCAACCGGTTATCTGAATGAAAAAGGAATATACGTATCTACCTATGAGAACAGAAACAAGGAGCAGTCAATCTATGCTGCCGGGATTTTCCGCTACAATCTTAGAAATATAGGTTCCATCGGTTATCATATTATATATAGGCGTTATTTTTTCCACAACGGCGTACACAATACTTTCAGTAACCGCTTCAACTGGAATTTCAGGTACAAATCACTATTCATGAACGGGCATATTGCTTTTATGCCTCGAACATATACCCCCGTACAACGTACCAAGAGTTCTTCGGAATCTTTGGTGACTTTGGGATGGAATGCCAGTCCGTCATTCAGCGTTATGGCTTCATTACGCTACTATACGGGAGCCAAAAGGTTTGAGTCTTGGACAAATCAGGCGGATTATCATTCTTATTACGAAAGAGTGTTCGATGAACGGAAAAATATGTTCCTCGTTGGATTCCGCTACAACTGGAAACAGGGAAAACACAAAGAACGTAAGAACGCAAAATTGAAAGTAAACAACGAACGATTGGAATTATTGTAACTATGTTTATCCTTTATACACAGCACGACTCCATGCAGTGCGGCATCGCTTGCCTGGCTATGGTATGCAAACATTACGGAAAGGAATTCTCCATCGAGACCCTTTCCCGCTATTGCTTTGCATCGACCGAAGGAGTTTCCTTGCTCGGCATCAGCGAGGCAGC
>CAZFDP010000282.1:0-2391 GCA_964518185.1 uncultured Phocaeicola sp.
TTGGCCAACTCGATACGCATGCGCCAACCGCCACTAAAGTCACTGGTGGGTTTGTTGAAGTCTTCCCTCAAAAAACCCAAACCAAGCAAAGCTTTTTCTACATCTTCTTCGAAGTGTGTCAAGTCGATGGCATAGAATTTTTCGCTCATGGTAGATACCTTCTCGATAAGAGCCATGTACTCATCGCTCTCATAATCGGTACGTTCGGCCAGTTCCTTATTGATGGCTTCAATCTCTGCCTCCATCTGATGCAGATGAGCAAAGGCTTGGGAAGCCTCTTCGAACACGGTACGTCCGTCTTCGGTCATCAAGTGCTGGGGCAGATAAGCCACTACACAATCTTTGGGGGCGGTTACCTTACCACGGGTAGGTTGGCGCACTCCGGCCAAAATCTTCAACAAGGTCGACTTTCCCGCACCATTCTTTCCCATTAGGGCAATGCGGTCTTTTTCATTAATCTGAAAAGATATATCACTGAACAAGGTGGTACCGCCAAATTCTACGGTCAATCCATCTACTGAAATCATATACTATTGTAATCTTTTGGGTTTCGGAGTACAAAGATACGAGTTTTATTTAAGACCTCGATTTATGTGATGCATAAAAATAAACTTGTCATCCTGAACATAGTGAAGGATCTGCATACACAAATGTGAATGTAAACAGATCCTTCGTCACTTTGTTCCTCAGGATGACACAATAATATGTTCTCCGATTGACATACGTTATA
The DNA here is from genome assembly GCA_964518185.1 of uncultured Phocaeicola sp. Taxonomy (GTDB): domain Bacteria; phylum Bacteroidota; class Bacteroidia; order Bacteroidales; family Bacteroidaceae; genus Phocaeicola. The sequence goes on from CAZFDP010000282.1 coordinate 731, forward strand.
TTATTCCGCTGCAAACACGAAATCGTGAAGTTCGCAAACGGACTTTTCCTTCTTGAGCGATTTCACCACAAAGAACAAGGCACGTTTGCCTTTGAGTTGTGATATGGCAGAAACATCGGCCTTCAGTTCGGTCATCTTCTTGGGCATGGAAGACTTCAAGTTAAAGGAACCTACCCGCTTGCCACCACGGTCTACATACGGACTGTTTACATAGACTTCGATAGTAGCATCCAAGCCTTGTGGCAGAACATTCATCTTCAGTTGCAGATGAGGAACTCCGTAAGTATAATCAAAATTAAAGTATTTGTAACCTATAACAGAACCATCCGTATTGTTGATAACGGGATTATGGTTTACCTGCAAATCGTATGGGTCTCCTTCGGGAACTCCCTGCAAGCGCAAGGGTTTTACATAAGAACCGAAGAAAGTCTTGTTGGGCCAATTATGAATGGCTGGTTTGGATCCTGTATAATAGCAAGTAATACCGGCTGAATAGCGTTTGAAAGGATTCAATCCTTCTGTAGCAAAACCTTCGGATGTGTATTCTCCTTCCGAGATAACCACCTTACCATCGGGACCTTCGGTCACTTCCACTTCAATGGGTGCCACCATGGCTTGGCGCGAGAACTCGTCCAACCCCGTCTGACGATGATAGAACACCCACCACTTTCCGTTGATTTCACAAATACTGCCGTGGGTATTTCCGTTTATGGTAGCTGTTGCAATAGGACGACTTTCGTTATCCAAATCGCGACCACGACCATCTATAATGGTACCTCCATACACAAACGGGCCTAACGGAGAATTGGAATAAGCATAAGCCAAGGTGTAGTTGGAAGTAGGCAAGCCAAACTCGCCATCGCCTGTGAAACGGCTATATATAAACACATACTTATCCTTAATCTTACGTATGGACGAAGCCTCGAAGAAACGGAAGATACCGGGACTCTTGAAGCCGTTGATATAATTCTTCTTCACTTCGGTACCGGGCATCACCGTAGCCATAGTAGTGGGATCGAGTTCGGCTGCATAGGCATCTTCAAAACCCCAATAACCGTATACTTTGCCATCGTCATCGATAAATACGGCCGGATCGAAACGCAAATCGCCAATGGTTTCATTGGGATTCTCCGGATTCCAGTTAATGACTTCGAAAGGGCCATCAGGACGGTCGCTCTTGGCTACCATACCGTTACGCCCGCCACATTGGTTATTGGGATAAATATAATAGGTTTTCTTGCCATCGGCCTCCACTTTCTCTACCACATCGGGGGCATAGAACACATCACCCAACTGTCCTTGATTCAAATACTCACCTTTCGGATTCTTCTTCACCTCGAGAATGATACCTTCATAACGCCAACGGTCGAGGGTATCGACCGAAGCCGACCATGTAACCAGTTCGCGACCACAATAGCCATCTATCATGGAGTCGTGCGATCCATAAATATACACACGCTTCTTGCCCGGACAATCCGGGTCATCGAATACATAAGGTTCACCATCGGGGATGTACTCCCACATGGGCAGATAAGGGTTTTGCGACCAGCCTTGCAAAAAGGCGAAACTCATAAAAGCTACACCGAGGAAACGTAGCATTTGGTTCTTCATGTTCATTTTCATATCGTTTAGATTTGTTTTTCAAAATTTTAAGATACAAA
>CAZFDP010000283.1:0-2385 GCA_964518185.1 uncultured Phocaeicola sp.
CCGCTATGATTGAAACTGCTAAGGAAACTTCGGCTGAACTTGGTAAGCTCGATGGCTTGACTCAGGAAGAAGCGGATAATATCGCTCGCATCGTGGGTCTCGGTGCCTTGAAGTATTTCATCTTGAAAGTGGATGCCCGCAAGAACATGACATTCAATCCGAAAGAATCTATTGATTTCAACGGTAACACCGGTCCGTTCATTCAGTATACTTACGCCCGTATCCAATCGGTACTCCGCAAGGCAGCCGAACAAGGCATTGAAATCCCGTCGGTAATTCCGGCTGGTCTCGAACTCAGCACCAAGGAAGAAGGCTTGATTCAGATGTTGGCCGACTTCAAGAATACCGTGAAGCAGGCAGGTACGGATTACAATCCGTCGGTTATTGCCAACTATGCATACGATCTCGTGAAGGAATACAACCAGTTCTACCACGACTTCAGCATTTTGCGCGAAGAAAACGAAGCCCTCAAGGTGTTCCGCTTGGCTTTGAGCCAGAACGTGGGCAAGATTGTGAAGCTTGCTATGGGCTTGCTCGGTATTGAAGTTCCGGAACGTATGTAATTGTTTATAGAACACAGAGACACGGAGACACAGAGTTTTTAACTCATGAAGGAATAATTCTCTGTGTCTTTGTGTCTCTGTGTTCAAAAATAAATAACCGCATGGGAAAGAAACAAAAATACTATGTAGTTTGGAAAGGCGTCAGTCCGGGAATCTATACTTCCTGGACTGATTGCCAATTACAGACCAAAGGTTTCGACGGAGCACAATACAAATCTTTTGATACTTTGGAAGAAGCGGAACATGCATTGGCTTCTTCTCCTTTTCAGTACATAGGGAAGAATGCTCCCAAGAAAGACGATACTCCCAAGCAATTACCTGAAAACTTCGACATGAATTGTGTGGCGGTGGATGCGGCTTGTAGCGGCAATCCTGGTCCGATGGAATATCGGGGAGTGTACTTGCTGACCGGTCAGCAAATCTTCCATTTCGGTCCCGTTTATGGTACCAACAACATCGGTGAGTTTCTTGCTATCGTACATGCCTTGGCGTTGATGAAACAGAAAAACATCTCCATGACTATCTATTCCGATAGCCGGAATGCGCTCAGTTGGGTAAAGCAGAAGAAATGTAAGACCAAACTGGAGCGGACTACGAAGACTGAAGAACTATTCCAAATGATAGAACGTGCTGAAACTTGGCTCAAGACACATACCTACTCGGACATTCCTATTCTGAAATGGGAAACCGAAGAGTGGGGTGAAGTTCCTGCCGATTTTGGACGGAAATGATAAAGTGATTATGAAAAAGAGAATCGGTTACATTGGCTTATATTTTCTGACAGTTTTGTTGATGTTTGTTTGTCAGAAACCTTTATTCATGCTGTATAATGAAGCGTTGGAAAAAGGTGCATCTTTCAGTGATTTCTGTCAGGTAATTCTTCATGGAATGAGTCTTGATGCCACTACAGCAGGCTATCTTACTGTTTTCCCTTTTCTTTGTATACTAATCAGTGTTTGGCTGAAGAAGTTCCCTTTGAAGAAAATCATGTTGCCTTATTATATCGTAATATCCATTTTGATAACTTTGGTTTTAGTGGTGGATATGGCTTTATATCCCTTTTGGGGATTTAAGTTAGATGCCTCTATTTTCTTGTATTTGGATTCGCCAAAGGAGGCATTGGCCAGTGTATCGATGGGCTTTGTTTTATTAAGAGTGGCGCTTATTTTGTTGCTTGTAGTACTCCATGTTTGGCTGATGGGAAAGGTAACCCCTTCCCGGTTGAAGGCGGTATCCCGTAAAGGATGGGGAACCGGTGGAATGCTTTTGTTGGGCGGTATCTTATTTGTCATAATTCGTGGAGGTGTTACCGAATCAACTTCGAATGTTGGACAGGTATATTTCAGTAATGACCAGTTTCTGAACCATTCGGCTGTAAATCCTAATTTCAGTCTGTTGTCATCGATGGGCAAGTCGAAGGACTTCGCCTCGGAATTCAATTTCTTTGAGGAAGAGCAACGTGCAGCTTTGTTCGAAGGCTTGTATTCGGTGGAAGACGGTGACAGTATAGTGAATATCCTGAATACACAACGTCCCAACATCCTGATTATTCTGATGGAGGGAATGGGAGGGGCTTTTGTAGAACCGTTGGGTGGTTTGCCGGATGTTACTCCAAACCTGAACCGATTGTCGGCAGAAGGGGTATTCTTTACCCAATGTTATGCAAATAGTTTTCGTACCGACCGTGGAACAGTATGTGCCTTAAGTGGGTATTTAGGATTGCCTACGGCATCGGTTATGAAGATTCCTGCCAAGAGTCGTACATTGCCTGCTATCTCTGAAGAATTGGTAAAAGCTGGCTATACAACTGATTTCTTGTATG
>CAZFDP010000284.1:0-2385 GCA_964518185.1 uncultured Phocaeicola sp.
GTTATCGCTCAAATGTTTATAGAAAACGGATGGAAACCGGCAGCTAAAATGATAAATGAAGCCGATTGTAAATTACAATTCGAAGCGTATGGTGGTCCCATTGATATCATAGCATCTACAAGGGTAGGCGATATTCCTATGGGAGAATTCTGGACTCCGAATTCCAAAGGTATACGTAAGGATGTGGCAGGATCAGCACGTGCGGCAGGAAAAATACTGATTGGTGCAGAAGCCTTTACCGGTGCACCGGGAAACAGTCAATGGAATGAAGACCCTGCCTATTTGAAATCGTCGGGCGATTATGCATTCCTTTCGGGGGTAAACCGACTCATTCTGCATCATTGGGTACACCAACCGTATGATGATACCTATAAGCCGGGACTCAGCATGGGGTGGTGGGGAACACATTTTAGCCGGCACCAGACTTGGAGTAAGACGGGGAAAGCGTATTTTGATTACTTGGCTCGTTGCCAGGCTGTTTTACAACATGGTGAAGAAGTGAAAGATTATCTTTCTGTGGAAAAGTCTGGTGATGGCGATGCTATAGCTTGGAGGGATTTTGTACAAGAAGCCAAAGTGGTGGACGGAAAAGTAAGATTGGCTTCGGGCAGAAGTTATAAATTGGTGGAATTGGCAGAAAGAAAAGCCATTCAACCGGAATTGTTGAAAAAGGTGTATGCTTTATTGCAGGAAGGAGCTACTATATTGGCCCCTGTAAAACCGGAATACGCCATGGGGTTGACTGATTTCCCGGCATGCGATGAGGAAGTTAAAAAATATGCGGATAAAATGTGGCCGTTATCCGGACAGAATAGTCGGAAAATAGGGAAAGGGCAACTGATTACCATGAAACTGGATGATGCTTTGAAACAATTGGATGCCAACAATGGATTGATAACCACTCATCCAAGTACAAAATGGATACAACGTAGAGAAGGGAACCAAGACATCTTCTTTATTGTAAATACTTCTAAGAAGGCCGTCGATGAAACTCTCTCATTTAAAGTCATGGATAAAGTACCTGAATTGTGGTCACCCTATACCGGTGAAATGAAAAAAATAGGTAAATGGATGATGAAGGATGACCGTACAATGTTGGATATCCGCTTGGAGGCCAATACTTCTACATTTGTAATATTCAGAGAGAAAAGCCAACACGAAAATCAAATTACAAAAATCTGTCTGAATGATACTGCGATATGCATTCCTGTATATGTGGAAAATGGAAGAAGTGTATGGACTACAGACAAGTGTGGTAATTATCAGATTCATTTTCAGTCGGGAGCAATAGAATCTATTCAAGTAGATAGTATTCCTACACCTATACTCATACAAGGAAGATGGAATGTACAATTCAAACCGGCAACCGATGAACCTGAATTTGAAATGCAGATGGATGAACTTATTGCTTGGAACAATCATCCTGAAAAGATAGTCAATTATTTCTCGGGTACAGCACATTATCAAATTGAATTTGAAGTGTTGCAGGAGGATATAACGGCCAGTGTAGATTATGAATTGTGCTTAGGTACATTGAGTAGCTTGGCAAAAGTTTATTTAAATGGAACAGAAATAGGTACTGTATGGCATTCACCTTTTAAGCTCGGTAATGACTCCTTAAGAAAAGCAATAAAAGCAGGAAAGAACCGGCTTGAAATAGTGGTGACCAATACATGGAAGAATCGTTTGATAGGCGATGAACAATTGCCCGAAGATATGGAATGGGGAAAGGAAAGACATTTTGGTGGCAAATATTCAGGGCGATCATTGGTAAAATATCCGGATTGGTTTATTAAGAAAGAAAACCGTCCGTCCGTTCATAGAAAGACATTTGTAATCTGGAATTATTTTACACCGGAATCTACATTGGACGAATCCGGTTTGCAAGGTCCTGTCACCCTGTACAGATATCCAAGATGTGTGTGGGAGTCTGCTAAAAAGTAATAATCCTAAGTAAAGATGTAATATGAAAATAGAAAAGTTGATATATCTAATATTGTTTTTTCAATTTCTACCGAGTCTGTCTTTAGGTACAAACGTCATAAAGTATAGCCCTTTAGAAATTTATTTTGAGAAACCTGCAGTAAAATGGAATGCAGCATTGCCCATAGGTAACGGATTTATGGGAGGTATGGTATATGGAGATCATTATAAAGACCATATACAATTAAATGAAAAATCATTGTGTACAGGAAAACAAATCAGTCCAATTGATACACCCGAACTGGCGGATGCTGCTTTGACATCTTTGAAGGCGAGAGGTGATCAAAGTGTCGGGTGGAGTACTTCATGGCGCATATGTTTGTATGCTCGATTGTTTAATCCGGATAAAGCCCACCAATATATAAGAAGTGCTTTGACAAAAAGTGTTTTCCCGAATTTGTT
>CAZFDP010000285.1:0-2382 GCA_964518185.1 uncultured Phocaeicola sp.
CCCATAAAAGAACAAGATTTCGGTGGACTGAGAAGTAATATCAAAGGTTTGAATGCCTATTGGATTTTCAATCATCGCAAATTTTCCTATCCTGCTGTGTATAGCCAATCTACTAACCAACGAAAAAGTGCCGGTTCGCTAATGGCCGGTTTTTCGTATTCACAGCATTCCATCTATTTTGATTACACCCAACTTCCTGTAGAACTGAAAGATGACCTCAATAGTAATCTTCGTTTCAACAAAGTTAAATATTCGGACTATAATCTTAGTTTCGGTTACGGCTATAATTGGGTATTCAAGAAAGACTGGACAGCCAATTTGTCACTACTTCCCGGTATAGGATTCAAAAAAGCCAAGATAGACGACATAAAATACAACGACCACCATTGGATAAAGGATATAAATTTCGATTTGATTACCCGTGCAGGAATCACCTACAACAACAGCAAATATTTTGTAGGAGCCTCTATTGTGATGCACACCTATGACTATCGGAAAACCAATTTAAGTGTAACCAATTCCTTTGGTACTTTACGTATTTATGCAGGTTTCAATTTCTGGAAAAAGAGAGAATATAAAAAAAAGTAAATGGTATCATTCTGTCATCCAGAACGAAGTGAAGGACCTGAATACATAAACGTGGATGTATTCAGATCCTTCACCTCGTTCAGGATACACATATTTATTAGAATCGTGCTCCTAACGTAAGCAACAACTGATGGCGTGAATTATCTACTTTGGCAGCAGGTAGCAAATCGTAAGTACCTGTCTCAAAATTATAGTTGCTGTCGAATGCACAAAAATCCGACTTATATGTATCATACTTATAAGCCAAATCGGCATAAATCACACTTCCTTTATAGCCCAAACCTACAGTAAATGTATTCTTGGCCTGCGTATTATTGAAATCGGTGCTGGTACCATAGAGCGACAAGGCATTGTAGGCATTTTCATCGAAAGCAGCTGTAGAGTAGTTATATCCGGCACGAACGCTGAATTGTGGAGCCATACGAGCTTCCATTCCTACACGGAAGGTGTGTACTCCCTTCAGATATTTCTCTACACTCTTTTGACCGTAAAACACTCCGTTTTCTTCACCGCCCAGTTCAAATCCCTCCATGTCTTCCATCTTCGTGGAAGAATAATCCTGGTATTCGTATTCAGCACCGATGGCCACCAAATTTTCCAATGTAGTTCCCATACTTACATTGAACTTCCATGGGGTGTTCATACGATAATCATAGATAAGATAGTCCGGATTCAACTTATCACTTAATGTTTGTGAATAGCTTTCGCCCCACCAAGTAATATCTGAGTTTATAGTAGCATCGTAACTTTCGGTCATATTATACCAAGTAGGAGTATGTACAGCCAAACCTACACGGAAGGGTGAACTCTCGAACGGACGAACTATAACACCCAACTTCAAATCCATCCCCGAACCTTCCATACGATAATAGTTATTGAGCGTATACCCACCGTTATCGTTGCCTTCGTCATCGTTCAAATATTCCATATACGATGAATAACGGTTATAATTCAAATCATAAATGCCTAAAGTGGCACCAATGTAAAAACGGTCTTCTATATTGAACGCAACACTGAAATCGTATTGATTAATGCCACCTGTCTCACGACTGAAATAGTTATTGCTATGGCCATTCCATCCAATAACAGCATTATCGGGGAAATCTACAAGACCCGTAGTAATTCCCATAATACCCAATACCGGATATTCATTCCAATAATTGGAATAAGGATTCTGGGCATTCAGTACATTATCGAATTGTGATGCCGAATTCATTCCCCATGCCTCCAGTTCATCGGCCAAATAATTACTCTGTGACATACCATCGAGTGCTCCTCCTGCTGAAAACAAGCGGTTGAAATTCTTACTCTTATGATAATTAAAGCCAAAATTCACGAAACGAAGGGATGTATTGTTTCCAATCTTATTGGTATACACAAACCCCACTTGATCGAGCGAAGCACGTGTACGGCTTTCGCTCATGGAAGTGCCGTTAAAGGTACTTTCAGTTCCCGTATTATTGAAACCAAAAGACAAGGCAACATCATTGTTCCGATAAATACCCAATCCTGCCGGATTTGTTCCAATGACCGAAATATCACCACCTAAGGCACTCATGGCACCACCCATTCCCACAAATCGTGCTGTTCCGTTCAATTCACTTCCCAACACTCGTTCGGCATCGTATGCATTCTGTGCGGTAGCAGCTGTCATAACCAACAAACCGCATACCATTAACAAATTCTTTTTCATATATATTATAGTTTTTGTATGTACAACATCATTTATTCCTTATCTACGGCTACCACGTGAGCCACCGCCTCCGCCACTTGAACGTGAACCGGAACCTGTAG
>CAZFDP010000286.1:0-2379 GCA_964518185.1 uncultured Phocaeicola sp.
TTTAAAAAGGTTTCACACTCTCTTTGCAGCTTTCCCAAGATTAATGTACTCAAGAAATAGTTTTTATCATCTTATGAATATATAAGAAATAAAAATTCATTTTGTCACATGTTTTCGATAGAGTATCCGCGGTATTCAACCTCATAGCCCTTCAGATAAGGAAGAATCCGGATAGCCTTTTCTCGAAGTACAGCTTCACTGTATTTGCGGGGATTCCGCTTGACTTCAGCAATAACCGCACGTTTGTCCAGCTCCTCCAATGCTATGAGGTCTATCTCGTTTTCACCCTTTCCGTCCCACCAATTGCCGACTTGTGTGGTGCGTGGTTGTTCACCCGCCAGTTCACGGAAGTATTTCTCCAAGGCGAACCCGCTGAACTGATTGTAATTCCTGTCCAGGAATTCACGCAGGAGGTCATACTTTTCCAATTCAATCATCGAACGGTTGCCTTCTATGAAGCGGAACCAAAAACGAAGGAAATTGTCTTCGATACTCCACTTTATGCCTTGTACGTTCGGTTTGCTGAACATCGGACGATTCTTGGTGATGAGCGAATAGTCATTGCAAAGCGTTTCCATGTACCGGCCAGTCTTCTTCTGCAATACACCGTCAATTTCCGATTGTGCGGTCATGCCTCCGGCTATCAGCTGCATGATGGAGAAATAGACGCTGTACCGTCTGCCGAACTCACCTATAAGCAGTTCGGTCCCCTCGCTGAAGAACAGGGATGTCGGATTGCATACGGCATCAAACATCTTGTCCTTGGTTACGGCTCCCATGTCCATAAACAATGAAACATACTTGGCTACCCCACCGGTGATGGTATATAGTGCCAACAAATCCTCATTCGCGTAATCCGGATTGTGGTCTGCCAGTATGGTTTTCAATACACTAGGACGGAACGGACGGACAACCATCTTGTGGGTATAGCGACGGAAGAGCGGCTCATGCTCATTCTCGAATATTTTCTTCATCATCGACCAGATGGAACCGCAGGCAATGAAATGGACATGTGCAGTAGTGTGGTAACGGTCCCAGATGTCCTGTATGTCACTGATGATGGATTCGTTGATGGTTTCCATACGTTGGAATTCATCAATGACCAGCGTAATCTGACGTGCCTGTGAAGTACGGAAGATAATTTCCAGCAAATCCTTTACACGGGTAATCTGCCCGTGTATCTGTATGCCCAAGATTTCTTCGGTCTCTTTTTGCCACTCTTCGCATAGTATCTGCTCCGTGGAATTACCCACGAAGAAGTATAGATAATCCTTATTCTCAAACGCTTTGCCGATAAGTGTCGTCTTACCTGTACGTCTGCGTCCAACGATTACCGTCATGGCCGCATTTTCTTCGCTCCGCTTGTCTATCTGCCGCAAGCTTTCAAGTTCCTGTTCACGATTGTAGAATTTCATAATATACAGTTTTGTAAATTACAAACCATTATATTGCAAATGTAGATAAAGTTATCAGGTTATGCAAATATGTTCAATATAAAATACCGGAGAACAATGAAATGAAAAGCGGATGAAATGCAACTTTCTCCCGCCCGGCCGAAGGCCTGACCGTCTGCGACGAATATGGGGCTGGTCACCACAGGCCTACAAACCTGCCTGAAACAAACGAAAGGCTACCCTTCGGGGTAGCCTTTTCTATTTATCAATTCACGTACACGCATTTGAAGTATTCATCGAACAAGTCCTTGGCGGTATCAAGCTGGGCAGGGGTATTTTCCTTTACGCCCTGAAGCTTGTATTCCTTACCCATGGCTTCGTACTTGTGTACGCCGAGGGTGTGGTAGGGGAGGATTTCGATGCGTTGAATCATCTGGTAGTCCTTGAAGTGTTTGCCCAAGGCACGGATGTCTTCTTCGGCATTGCTGATGTCCGGCACTAATACATAGCGCATCCAGAAAGGCTTGCCGTTGGCTTCCAACCAAGCCGCAGTTTTCAAGGTCTGCTCGTTCTTGCGTTCGGTCAATGTCAGATGTTTGTCGGGGTTGAACTGCTTCACGTCCAGCAGGACTAAATCGACCAAGCCAAGCAATTCTTCTACGTGCTCGTTCCAAATGCTTCCGTTGGTGTCCAAACAGACGTGGATGCCTAATTCCTTTAGTCGCTTTACCATCGGAACCAACTCCTTTGCTTGAAACGTTGGCTCACCGCCACTGAAGGTCACGCCGCCTTTCTTGCCGAAGAAAGGACGTTGGCTCATGGCCATGCGGGCAATTTCGTCTATCGGTGTTTCCTTGCTTTCGCCCTTCACGTCGATGGTGTCTGGATTGGCACAATACAGGCAACGGAAGTTACAGCCTTGCAGGAAGACCACGAGGCGAAGACCGGGACCATCGAAGGTGCCCATGGATTCGTAGGAGTGTAC
>CAZFDP010000287.1:0-2371 GCA_964518185.1 uncultured Phocaeicola sp.
TAGTACTCAAGATTTTCATTCTTGCAAGGGGGGTTCGATTCCCCCACGGACTACTTAATAAGAAAAAAGAATAAAAAACAATTTAAAAGATTAGTCGAGATGGCAAATCACAAATCATCAATTAAGAGAATCAGACAAGAAGAAAAGAGAAGACTTCACAACAGATATTACGCTAAGACTATGCGTAACGCTGTTAGAAAACTTCGTGCTACTACAGACAAAGCTGAAGCTGTAGCTATGTACCCAAGTGTACAGAAAATTTTGGATAAGTTGGCAAAGCGTAACATTATCCACAAGAACAAGGCTTCGAACTTGAAGTCTAAGTTGGTTGCTCATATCAGCAAGTTGGGATAAACATTGTCCAGGTAAAGATAAAGTAGGCTGAATCGATAGATTCGGCCTTTTTGTCGTTTGTGTACTTTGTCAACCCCTCAATGTACGTAATGTTTTGCGGATTTGGTCAATTTATTGTAGCCTCTTTTAAACGGATTGGAGTGAAATTTCTTGTAAGTTTTCTGTCTTTTTATTTCCTTGTTCAAAGGATTTTGCGTATCTTTGAAAAATAAATCAAGTAACATTCAAACATGACTCAAGAAGAAAAGATTAACGGCGAGAATAACTATTCGGCCAGTAATATTCAGGTGTTGGAAGGTTTGGAAGCCGTGCGCAAGCGTCCTGCCATGTATATTGGTGATATCAGTGAGAAGGGTTTGCATCATTTGGTATACGAAGTGGTAGATAATTCCATTGATGAAGCGTTGGCCGGTTATTGCGACCACATCGAAGTGTTTATCAATGAAGACAACTCAATTACCGTGCAGGACAATGGTCGCGGTATTCCTGTAGATTATCACGAAAAGGAAAAGAAATCGGCGTTGGAAGTTGTAATGACAGTATTGCATGCCGGTGGTAAATTCGATAAAGGTTCCTATAAAGTATCAGGCGGTTTGCATGGGGTAGGTGTATCGTGTGTAAACGCATTGTCTTCTCATATGACTACCAATGTATTTCGTAATGGAAAGATATATCAACAGGAATATGCTTGTGGTAAGCCGCTGTATGCTGTGAAGACTGTTGGCGATTGCGATGAACAGACTGGTACCCGTCAGACATTTTGGCCGGACAATACCATCTTTACCACTACTACTTATAAATATGAGACGTTGCAAAACCGTTTGCGTGAATTGGCATATTTGAATAAGGGGATTACCATTTCATTGACTGACCTTCGTGATAAGGATGAAGAAGGCAATGTCCGTACCGAAACATTCCATTCGGAAGAAGGTGTGAAGGAATTTGTTCGCTTTTTGAATAATCAGCAGAACAATGCACCATTAATTGATGATGTGATTTACCTGAACACTGAAAAACAAGGAGTACCCATTGAATGCGCCATCATGTACAATACCAGCTATCGTGAAAGCCTTTATTCGTATGTGAATAACATCAATACTATTGAAGGTGGAACACACGTAGTAGGTTTCCGCACTGCCTTGACTCGTGTATTGAAGAAATATGCAGAAGAAAACAATGGAAAGGCTATTGAAAAGGCCAAGATTGAAATACAAGGAGAAGACTTTCGTGAAGGATTGGTAACTGTTATCTCGGTAAAGGTTGCTGAACCACAGTTCGAAGGTCAAACCAAGACCAAATTGGGGAATAGCGAAATCAGTGGTGCTGTAAATAGTGCCGTAGGTGAAGCGTTGAGCAACTATCTGGAAGAACACCCCAAGGAAGCCAAGCAGATTGTGGATAAGGTAATATTAGCAGCAACAGCCCGTATTGCGGCTCGTAAAGCTCGTGAAACCGTTCAGCGCAAGAGTCCGATGGGAGGTGGTGGTATGCCAGGTAAATTGGCCGATTGTTCCAGTAGAGTACCCGAAGAATGCGAATTGTTCCTGGTCGAAGGGGATTCGGCAGGTGGATCGGCTAAGCAAGGACGAAGTCGTGCTACCCAAGCAATCCTTCCACTTCGTGGTAAGATCTTGAACGTTGAAAAGGCCATGTGGCACAAAGCATTCGAGAGTGATGAAGTGAATAATATCATAACGGCTCTTGGTGTACGCTTCGGTGTAGACGGTGAAGATGACAGTAAGAAGGCAAATATTGACAAACTTCGTTATCATAAGGTGATTATCATGACCGATGCCGATGTCGATGGAGCTCATATCGACACCCTTATCATGACTCTTTTCTATCGCTATATGCCTGAGATTATAGAAGCAGGTCACTTGTATATCGCTAACCCACCACTCTATAAATGTTCTAAGGGTAAAATTAGTGAATATTGTTACGATGATGCTGCTCGTGAGGCATTTATTCAGAAGTATGGAGATGGTAATGAAGGTAGCATCCATACTCAACGATACAA
>CAZFDP010000288.1:0-2362 GCA_964518185.1 uncultured Phocaeicola sp.
AAGAGGACCTATCCAATAGTGAGTACCGCAAGGCTACCCGTGAAGTGGATGATATCGCCATCGGCAGATATGAGCAGGCTCAGAAGCGTGGAAACTCGATGAAGTTGTAACGAAATACGCAAGTAGATTAGAGAAAAGCACTAATCTACTTGCTGTTTCTCACCAAGTGATAATTTTATCTATAATGGCTTGCTGTTCAGAACTGCTTCTGCGTAAATATATTCGTGTCGTTTCTATACTTTCGTGCCCCATCAAATCCGCAAGCAATGAGATATCGTTATACTTTTCAAGAAAGTTCTTGGCAAATCTATGGCGGAATGAATGGGGATATACAACTTTTTCATTTAGTCCATACTTCAGAGCATAGTTCTTCAACTGCTGTGCTATACCTCGTGTAGTTATTCGCTCCCCAAAACGATTTAGAAAAAGATATCCGCTTGCTCGATTCTTATGGCTTAACCACTCGATTGTTTCTTCACGAAGTTTTTTGGGAATAAATAGTCGGCGATATTTACCACCCTTCGTGTAGATGTCAAAGTATCCAACACTGACATGTTCGATTTTTATCTGCACAAGCTCACTTACTCGGGCACCAGTTGCAGCCAAGAATCTTACCACGAAATACCATTCTAGATTTTCTTCCCTTTTCAATTTATTTTTCAGGAATGTGTAGTCAGCATTGCTGATGACATTCTCCAAGTATGAACGCTGTTGTACCTTGACAGATTTTAGTCGCAACTTCGTTTTGTTCATATACTCCAAATACTTGTTAAGAGCCTGGATTCGTAGATTAACCGTTTTGGGTTTGAAGGTCTCCATCAAATAAGACTTGTACATAAGAAGGTTTCGTTTATTCAACTCCTTCTTGCGTGAATAATAGTCATTGACTGCGTACACATAAGCAGCAATGGTGTTGTCCGACATATTCTCCTGCCGGAGGAAAAGCTCAAAATTTTTCACCATAATAAATCACATTTTAGTTAAACAAAAAGTTGTCACTTAATAAATTATGATGACTATATGATTCTGCCAATTCCCATTATGAGAAGTTTGCCGACGGAACGGTAAAATGTATTGATGATGAGATACCCTTTGAGATACCTCAGAGTTGGTGCTGGACACGCATATGCAGTATTACACAGTCATATATAGGATTGACATATTCTCCATCTGATGTATCATCTCACGGCACAATAGTGTTGCGTTCTTCAAATATAAAAGATGGTAAACTTGACCTGTGTGATATTGTAAGAGTTTCAAAAGAAATACCCAAAAAATTAAGAGTTGCACCCAATGATATAATTATTTGTGCTCGAAATGGCAGTAAAAGGTTAGTCGGTAAATCAGCTATTGTAGATGCTGTCAATGAACCAATGACATTCGGTGCATTTATGGCCATTTGCAAAACACCTCTATATAAGTATATATATCTGTTTCTGCAATCCGATTTGTTCTTTTCTCAGTTGCGTGATGTAAGTGGGACAACGACAATTAACCAGCTAACACAAAATAATTTTAATGCATTCTTGGTTCCAATACCACCTATTGACGAGCAGCAAAGAATTGTTGAAAAAATTGCAGAGATAATGCCAATTGCGGACAAATATGAGAAGTCTCAAGAAGTATTAGACAAACTCAATGCTGATATATTTGACAAGCTCAAAAAGTCTGTCTTGCAGGAAGCGATTCAAGGTAAACTTGTTCCTCAAGATGCGAATGACGAACCGGCTTCTGTACTTCTTGAAAGAATAAAGGTAGAGAAAGCCAAACTATTCAAAGAAGGCAAGTTAAAGAAAAAAGACTTGGTGGATTCTGTCATCTTCAAAGGTGATGATAGCAAGTATTACGAGAAGATAGGCTCGCAAGTCACTTGTATTGACGAGGAAATACCCTTCGAGATACCGACCTCATGGGCATGGGTTCGGTTGGAGCAGTTGTGTACATATATTCAGAGAGGTAAATCTCCAAAGTATTCAGAGATAAGGAAATATCCAGTAGTTGCTCAAAAATGCAATCAGTGGACTGGTTTTTCTTTGGAGAAAGCATTGTTCTTAGATCCAGCTACAATAGGCTCATATGGAGAAGAACGATTCTTACAAGATGGTGATTTGTTATGGAACTCAACTGGATTAGGAACACTTGGTAGAATGGCAATCTATGATTCCTTAAAAAATGAATACGGATTAGCTGTCGCAGATAGTCATGTAACAGTTATACGAGCTATACCATCTATGGTGTCATCAGAATATTTGTTTAAGTATTTTTCAAGCCATACCGTACAATCTGTCATAGAGGATAAGTCAGAAGGCAGTACCAAGCAAAAGGAGTTGGCAACATCTACGGTTAAAAGTTACATGGTTCC
>CAZFDP010000289.1:0-2343 GCA_964518185.1 uncultured Phocaeicola sp.
GTCTTGATTTTTATTAAACAGGCATAGAAATCGAAGATTTTTATGTATGTTTGTAGCACTATTAATCAAAACTTAAGTTTAATAACAATGAAAAGATTCATCCTTATTTTAGGCTCTTTAATAAGCATGTCAGGAACTATCCATGCACAAGTAAAGGCCACTAAAGAACATCGGGAACTGATAAAGCAACATATCTATAGTGACTATAAAGAAATGTATCGACAACCTACCGGAGGAGCACTGATACATCCTTATATCACCCCCGGAAGCAAACAATATGCCAATGTGTTATGGGATTGGGATTCCTGGCTTTCCGATGTAGCCTTACGACAAACATTGGCCGATACAGGGACAGAAGAAGACCGTAAGGAAGCATTGATTTACGAACAAGGATGTGTATTGAATTACTTGGCTTATACTTCGGAAGAAGACGGATACATGCCCATGGTAGTGGATGCCGGAACCGATCCCAATAAGATTAAGCCGGCAGATATCTATAGCACTAACATGCACAAACCTTGTTTGGCACAACATGCCGCCTTTCTGATTCAGCAAAATGATGGAGATGCCGAATGGATACGCAAAGGATTCCCCCGTCTGCAAGCCTTTATCCGCAACTATTACGAACATCACCGCCATGCTGAAACAGGCTTGTATTATTGGCAAGACGACTTGGCCATTGGGGTGGACAATGATCCTTCCACCTTCTTCCGTCCCAAGGGAAGTTCGGCAAGCATCTATTTGAATTGCCTGATGTACAAGGAACTGCAGGCCATGGTTTATCTGGCCGGACGATTGGGAATGCAAGAAGCACAAACCAAATACGGAGAATGGGCCGATGAGTTAAAGAACAGTGTTCGTGAGTATTGTTGGGACGAAAAAGATGGTATGTATTATTCGGTGGATTTGAATCTCACCACTTATACAGGAAAACCGGAAATCATCTTCGGTAAGCCATTCGTATTACACGAAGGTGCACCTCGGAATTATCCTTGCCTTATCCAACGATTCGGTGTATGGTCGGGTTTTATGACCTTGTGGGCGGGCATTGCCACTCCCGAACAAGCCAAACGCATGGTGAAAGAAAACCTGATGGACGAACGGACATTCTGTGCTCCCTATGGTGTACGCACCCTTTCCAAACTCGAAAAGATGTACAACCTCCGTGCCACACACAATCCATCCAATTGGCAGGGACCCATTTGGGGCATCTCCAACTACATGGTTTTCCGTGGACTTGCCAACTATGGGCTGAACAAAGAAGCACGCATAATGGCCGAAAAGACCATTGCACTCTTTGGAGAAGATTTGAAAAAAGAAGGTGCCTTGCATGAATATTACAACCCCGATACAGGTGCACCTATCATAAACAAAGGATTTCAAAATTGGAATTACCTTGTACTGAATATGATTGCCTGGTTAGAAGGCCGGAAAACAATTCAAGAATTCTAAATGTATCTATAAACAAATCCCTTCTCATGTCCTGAAACGAGAAGGGATTTATGGTATATGTAAAGCATCAATACCTTACAACTCATTCTTATAGATATTCGCCATCACCTTTTGATATTGGTTTTCCAACTGCATATAGGCTTGGAGATTCTTGTAGATAGCTTCGGCTTCGACAAAGTATTCTATCAAAGAAAGCTGTCCTTCTTCCAAAGCCTGCTTCAGCAAAGCAAGAGAACGGTGCATCAAAGGAACATCGTATGTTTTGATGGCCTCCTTTAATTGTTGCATTTCATTAAAGAGTGACATCAGTTCGCCTTCCTTTTCCAATTGGGCATCTTCCTTCATGAGCTGGGCACTGAGTGCCTGTGCCTTGGCTATCTGCACTTTCTTACGGTTAGAGAACAAAGGAATGGAACCTCCGATTACAAAACCGTTCATAGACATTTCACTATCCGTATTACGACGGAAACCAGCCTGAAGTTTAGGTAACCAATTCTGCTTGTCGACTGACACTTGTTTTTCGGCTGCACGGGCAGCATATCCCAAAGCCTGCAAATCGAGGTCAGAAGCTATCACTTCATCGCGAAGGGCGTTGTAGTCATTGATTTCCTTTACTTGCGGATAAGCTGCAACAGAGAATTCCAATGGCATGTTTCCATTCATGGTAAGCAATGACTGAAGAGCCGTGCGATGAGCAGCATTGTTTTGTGCCACTTCGGTTTTCACGTTCATTGTTTCCATCTTCACTTTATTCACTTCCAAAGCATTGGCATCGCCTGCTTGTAAGCGCTTTTCGTACATTGCCTGCAATTCGTTGGCATTCTTCATACGAATCTGTATCAACTCGTTTTCCTGATTCAACATAATCAAGTCAAGACAAAGTAACTTGGC
>CAZFDP010000290.1:0-2342 GCA_964518185.1 uncultured Phocaeicola sp.
TTGTCGGATATTCATTAGCCGGAACTTCTTCAAATATAAATGGTTCAAAGAATTTGCCCAACAGAACATCTGTTCGGATATAATGACAAAGCATAGCTCGTTCTTCGGCAAACTCACTTTGAACACTACTTATGAATATTTTTATGCGTTTCATATAATATTGTCGTTCATTTTAAATAATCCTTGTACTCAGTTCTTAATTTCCGTATTATGAACACTTGATTATATGGCATCATGCTATCTTGCATAAACGTGATAGAAAGTTTTTATGTGTTCAAGAAATCTTTGGAAGTAAGGTTTCTGTTTTCCAGTGTTACCCCATCCTCTATTAACAATTATAGTCGTATTATCCTTTAGAATAATTCTTTCATTTTCTTTTGTAAAATAACGTTTTCCCCATTCTGGGTGTTCATTGAGAAATTCAATAGTTCGAATAATCCCCCTATTCTTGCTACTACTTAAATTTGAAGGGAATACTTCTTCTAATTTCTCTAAAGTTATATCAGGATGTTCAGATACATATTGTTTAACAACCGCTAACACAAACCGTCCTATTCCCCAGTATCTATTACCATCCAAGGAAAATTCAGTTTCATCGTTTTCGGATGCAGGTATATCCATTACAGTCTTCTCAATTCGTGTTTCTGTACGTGGCGTATGTTCCCATTCAATCCTACATACAAGTTTATTTAGTTCATCTTCCAATATATTCTCATCAAATCCTTCTTTTATGAATTTTTCTTTAATTAATGACACAATATTCCTTGTCACATTGTTTTCTGCAAAATATTCCGAGAAACGTTGATGCAAATTGTTGCGAGACATAATTTGATTATAATGCTCTTTGCAGAATTCTTCTAATTTATTTGTGCTGAACTTCTCATATGACAGCATTTCGCAGAATGTTTCACCATTAGAATCTTCTTTCGAAAGTTCTATTGCCAATACATTTACCGGATTATCCAAATCATTAGGATTATCATAATAGAAGCGGATGTTTTCACCGAAATATAAGCCTACGTTTGATTTCAGTTGTCGCATATAGTTACCCAACTGCCCGACTTGCTTATCATTACAAACATTATCAGGCCTTTTTATTTCAATGGGTAAAACAGGTATGCCATTTTTATATAGTATAATGTCTGGACGCAATGTGTTTCCAGCCCCAAAACCAAGTGTTAATTGTGACTGCATTGTTTTATTGGAAGTTTTCCAACCTAAAATCTTTAGGCATCCTTCTATTTCGTGTTGATATTCAAGCTCTGTTGAATTACACTTTACGTATGACTGTAAAGTTTCTACTATTTCAATCCAATCGTCATTCATAACATTATCTTATTTTGCTGATATAACTAAATCTTGAATACCAACCTCCAACAAAGTTGCAATCTTCACAAGTGTAGCCAAATCGGGCTGTGCGACATTTGAGCACCATTTAGATACGGTTGACGGATTTTTACCCAATTGTTCTGCCAACCATTTGCCTGTACGTTTCTTTTCTACAAGCACTACTTTAAGGCGATTTATATCCTCCATTATAATCAATCTATTGAATTTAGCGCAAAGGTATTTATTTTATCGGGAATAAAAGAATATTTACCAAAGAAAAATACATCACTCTGTCATTTCATAGCTTTTTCTTGGCATTTGATGACACTGCAACATCTTGGCAAATACCGTAAATCGCAAACAGACAACATTCTATTCCCGTATCGCACTCACTTTCGTTTCTTTATCGTATTTTTGTGCTAAATAATCAAGCTATGCGAAATTGTCGGAAAACGCTGATTATGGCATTGACAAGGTGATGAGATGGAAGAAACTGACAGGCAAAGAGGTTTCATTTGAAAGCGAGTTGACACATTCAGATGTCATTTATCCGCTATCAGAAAAGGGAGAGAGACAAATCCGACACTCTTTTTTTATTCAAATAATTCATCTATAATAGCCGTATTTCCAACTATTATTTGTATTTTTGAGTTGTAATAGCCCAAAATACGGCCTTTATGAATGTGATATACAATTCATCTTTTTGATTACTTATATGGGATTGTCCCCAAGAAATCGCTACATCATAGACAAAGCTCCAACGACTCCGACAAGGCTCGTTTCTATGTCCGCCAAACCTTAGAAAATGGTTGGAACAGGGATGTGTTGCTCAATGTGCTGAGCACCCATCTGTATGAGCGAAGTGGCAAAGCTCTGACAAACTTCAAAAGCACATTGCCTGATGCTGATAGCGAGTACCACAAGGTCACCCATGAAGTGGATGATGTCGCCATTGCAGATATGAGCAGGCTCAAAAGCGAGGAAACTCGATGAAACTGTAATAAAGCGCACTT
>CAZFDP010000291.1:0-2338 GCA_964518185.1 uncultured Phocaeicola sp.
AAATTTAGTATATTTCTAAAATATATGCTATAAAAAAGTTATTCCTCTACTCACGCAGAGGAATAACCACAACACAAACACAAAATAAAACACGACAAAACTACTATACAGGTATCTGTCTGTACCATCGTACAACTTACTTCATCTACATATTCACATATCTACATGAAGTTGCAGATTTCCTGCATTAAAACAACGTTTATGAGCGTTGTTTGTTCATTATATATCTTAGTCAGACTTCTCTTTATTGGATTCCGTCTTCTCTTAACTTCTGTTGCCAAGCCCAAGCGGAACGTAATGTGTCTTCAATTGTTGATTCCGCTTTCCATCCCAAGACATTATTAGCTCTATCAGGATTAGCCCAAACTTGTTCAATATCACCGGCACGACGTCCCACTATTTGATAGTTTAATTTTACTCCTGTTGATTCTTCAAAAGCGTGAATCAATTCAAGAACAGAAAGTCCGCGTCCTGTACCCACATTGAATACTTCAACCTTTTCTTCTTGTTTTTGTTTCATAATACGATCCATGGCTATTACGTGAGCTTTAGCCAAATCTACTACATTAATGTAGTCACGGATACATGAACCGTCAGGTGTATTATAATCGTCACCGAATACGCTTAATTTTTCACGGATACCAATTGCAGTTTGAGTCAGGAACGGAATCAAGTTCTGTGGTACTCCGTTTGGCAATTCACCTAACAATGCTGTAGGATGTGCACCAATAGGATTAAAGTAACGTAATAAAATGGCATTTATCGGTGCACCCGATTTTACGTAATCTTGAATAATTTCTTCATTAATCTGTTTGGTATTACCATATGGTGACTCGGCAGTCTTAATAGGTGCAGCTTCTGTTACAGGAAGAACATCTGGCTGACCATATACTGTACATGAAGATGAGAATATAATACCCTCTACTCCATGCTTGGGCATCAATTCCAACAAGTTAATAAGTGACACTAAATTATTACGATAATAGAGCAAAGGTTTTTGTACCGATTCTCCTACCGCTTTACTGGCAGCAAAATGAATGATTCCTTTAATATCTTTATATTTAGTAAACAAAGCATCCAATCCATCATAATCCAAGCAATCCAAAGCTTCGAATGCGGGACGGATACCTGAAACTTTTTCTATATTATCTACAACATCGGCACGAGAATTTGATAAATTATCAACTATAACTACTTCGTATCCGCTATTTTGCAATTCTACTACTGTATGAGAGCCAATGTATCCGGTTCCTCCTGTTACTAATATCGTCTTTTTCATATATTAATGCCTTTACATTATTATTGCAAATGTAAGCATAAAAAATGAATTATTCTTCATATTTGAATATTTAATTAAAATAAAAAAGTCTGATGCTTGAACATCAGACTTTTACATATATTTGTTTGATTGAATTTAAATACCAAACAAGGCAGCCAAACCTTTATCAACTCCTGAGAATCCCATAAATGCCATAGCCAACAAACCGGCTGTTACCAAAGCAATGGCCATACCATCCATTCCCTTTGGAATGTTTACCAAACTCAACTGTTCGCGGATACCGGCAAACAGAATCATAGCCAAGGCAAAACCGATAGCGGTAGCAAAGGCAAAAACGACACCGGTTAGCAAGCTCGGTTCCAAACCTTGTGCATTGTAAGTACCATTGGCAACCAAGATGGCTACCCCTAAGATACAGCAGTTAGTGGTAATCAGCGGAAGGAACACACCAAGTGCCTGATAAAGAGCGGGTGATACTTTCTTCAATATAATTTCGACCATCTGTACCAAAGCAGCAATAATCAAGATAAAGGCAATGGTTTGCAAATATTCCAATCCGAAAGCTTCGAGTACGAACTTCTGTACGATGTAGGTAACAATGGTGGCAATAACCAACACAAATGCTACAGCAGCACCCATACCCGTAGCCGTTTCGACTTTCTTAGATACACCGAGGAACGGACAAATACCCAAGAATTGTGACAACACGATGTTGTTCACAAAGATAGCGGTGATAAATATCAATATATATTCCATAATCTTTCTTTTTTACGGGTTATGCTTTCTTCATTTTATTTACAATCGCAATCAAGTAGCCCAACGCGATGAAGGCACCCGGAGCAAGTACGAAAATCAACATACCGTATTCTTCCGGCATGATAGCGATATCGAACAACTTACCTGTTCCCAAGAATTCGCGTACAGCACCCAGTAAGGTCAAAGCCAATGTAAAACCAAGACCAATACCGATACCGTCGAAAATAGAAGCAATCGGACCGTTCTTAGCAGCAAAGGCTTCGGCACGTCCCAAGATGATACAGTTTACTACAATCAACGGAA
>CAZFDP010000292.1:0-2317 GCA_964518185.1 uncultured Phocaeicola sp.
ATTGCCTGAGGGTTGTCGCTTGATGAAAATGAGTGAAGGGGAGCGGCTTGCCTATTGTCCTCTTATTCTTTCAAAGGAATGCTTGGATTCAATAAATTCAACAGTATATCTATTGTCGCTTTGGTCTTCTTGTTCTCCTTCAGCTTGTTCAAGTTGCTAAAAGCTATATTTTGTCCGTCAACGAAATGGCTCCGGGCAATAACCCATCTTGTGGAACCGGCCGGACAGGAAATCAGTTTCTTGTCGCATAAATTCTTAATCAGTGCATATAAATCGGCCTTGGCACCTGTCCATTTGATGTAGAAGTCCATGGGGGTACCGGAAAAGAGTTGCATGAAAGTTCCGAGGGTGGTTTCCCCGTTTATCCAACTCAAGTGCAACAGTCCCTGATAGAGTGCAGTAATTCTACGTTTGCCTTCCTTGTCATTAAGGTATCTGTAGGTGTATACATCGGGTACAATTTTCCCTGTCTTGGTAGGCCGTTTCCTGCCATCTTTCTTTGGAGCCGGAGCGGCAGGCTTTGTCATGATTCCTATTCCATGAGCTTCTACATAATCCACTTCATTCTCCACATGCTTGTCTACCACATAGTCACCGTTCACCGTCATGTAGCGTGTAGCTTTTGTTTCTAATATTTCTAACCGTTTTTTTATGGCCGTCTTTGTCTGAATCCATTCCGGGTCGTCCACAAGAAAGAGCAGTTCCATGAGCATATCATACACCGGCTTGACTTCTTCGTAGAGCTTGGCTGTTTCCAGACAATATTGGGCAATGCTCTTTAAGTTCAGTTTTTCGTTGATGTTTCCTCCATAACCTCCGTTTGAGGAAGTAGGAGGATTGCCATCCGAAGAACCTCCACCAAAGGATACACCTTTGTCCGAAAGGTTCCTGCGGGAATGTTTTCTCTTGGGCGGTCTTTTATTCGTAGTGTTATTTCTCGAAGGTGGCAATACCATAGAAACTGAAGTTGCTCCAATCAAATTTGTCGAAAGCGGATTTAATAAATGTAGGGAAACTGTACCTAATGCTAACTTTGCACCTTCAAGCACTATTTGTTTTATCCCCATTGCTTTTGTCTCAGATTCCTGTCTTTCAAATGGCTTTTCCTTTGGCTCAAACAGTCTGCGTTTGGGACCGATGCCATACAAATCCTTCATGTATCCGGCCAAAGGAGCCGTTTGTCTGTTGCTGTCCAATCTGATATATAGACCTCCCAAAACTTTGCTTAGCTCCTTAGCGGGTAAGGCTCCTCTCATTCGGAATACTTCGTTCTTGAGGGCACGCTCCGGATTGGGTGCGCCCGTCACCACATTATACATCTTTTTCTCCATCTGTACCAAACTGATACGAGCTCCTGGTGCTGTAAAATCTTTCGGCATAAGTTACGGCTGTATTATCGGGGTTAATGAATATTTTTTTTAGTAATTTCTCGATTCCTTTCTTCTTCATATTCAGTGCCGTATGCTCTGTTTTTCCAGATTTCTACTCTCTGTTCTGCATCTTTTTCGGCACTTTTTTCTTCGGTTGCCGAAACTTTCTGCAGGCTATTTAATAGAAGCGGTCTTGCGGGACAAACTCAGACATAAGGCGCCGGTTCTGAGTGAATCATTGTATAGACGCAAATTTAGAAAAAATAATTATAAATAAAAACATTTTACAGAAGAATTATGAAAAAGATTTTATGTGACAAGGAGCTTCCCGAAGAGTTCTCTCGCAACCAACTGGATGGATTGCTCAAACTTCGTGAACGGCGGACACCGGCCCGCATCTTTATTTGCCAATGGCTAAAACAGGGGCTGATTGTGTCTGTAGGGAACAATCGTTATAAAAAAGTAACGTGTGGAGATAATGGAAATAGAAGTTGTAATTTATAAAAATACATTATGGAAATCTTGATTGAAAGAACAAATGTAACAGGTAGTGCTATAGACGGCACTCTCTGTATCGATGGCCAATACGTTTGCGATGCCGTAGAAAATGTTCATGCTGCCCTTCCGGCAGGCCGCTACTTCATTGTGCGCCATTACTGCAAGCAGTATGAACGCTTCATGCCTTTAGTGGGGGCCGATAGCCATAGTCTTTCTGACAAATGCTCTTGTTGTGGAAAACTCGAAGATGTAAACCAGAATAAGGTGATGCCTTGTCTTTGCCCTATGCTGAAACCCGGCAATGGGGTGCATCACCGCAAAGACGGTAGCATTATCCTCGGTACCCGGATTGTACCCGGCTGTCTGATTCATCCTGTCGAAGCCTTTGCTCCACTGGTCGAACGTGTCCGCAAAGCCATAAAGCGAGGGGCGGAAATAACTCTCGTCTT
>CAZFDP010000293.1:0-2309 GCA_964518185.1 uncultured Phocaeicola sp.
CAAGAAGCGGGTTCTGCGGCAATGTAGCGTGTCCGGCGACCTTCCTTGATGGTGTGGCGCATGAAAGGGAAGCAAATACCACCAAAGTTAGAACCACCACCGAAGCAACCGATTACAATATCGGGGTATTCGCCCGCCATTTCCATCTGCTTTTCGGCTTCGAGCCCGATAACGGTTTGATGCAAAGTTACGTGGCTCAACACCGAACCAAGGGTATACTTACAATTAGGGGTCGTCATGGCCAATTCGATGGCTTCGGATATAGCCGTGCCCAATGAGCCCTGATGGTTGGGTGTTTTTGTCAATATGTCCTTACCGGCACGTGTAGACATGGAGGGCGAGGGGGTAACCTGCGCACCGAATGTCTGCATAATGCTACGACGATAGGGCTTCTGGTTATAACTGATTTTCACTTGATACACCGCTGCTTCAAGGCCGAATACCTTAGCTGCATACGATAAGGCTGCTCCCCATTGTCCCGCACCTGTTTCGGTGGTGATGTTGGTGACACCTTCTTCCTTACAATAGTAGGCTTGAGGCAATGCCGAATTCAGTTTATGAGAACCTATCGGGCTTGTACTTTCATTCTTGAAGTAGATGTGTGCCGGGGTTCCCAATGCTTTTTCCAACCCATAAGCGCGAACCAATGGAGTAGAACGCCAATATTTGTACATTTCGCGTACGGTTTCAGGTATTTCAATCCATGCATTTTCCTGATCGAGTTCCTGATGGCACAATTCTTTGGCGAAAATAGGATAGAGGTCTTCGGGCTTTAAAGGCTCTTTTGTCTTGGGGTTTAGCGGAGCCATAGGTTTGTTTACCATATCCGCTTGTATATTATACCAGAATTTAGGAATATCCTCTTCTGACAATATATATCTCTTTTGTTTGTTACTCATAATCTTTCATTTTATTAGTTTGTCGGCAAAAATAGGTAAAAAATGTCATTTGAACTAATAAAGCGAATATTTTTTGTCTTTCAATTGCTATTTATCTATAAACTGGTGTATGTGAAATGATGTTTGGAGGTTTTCTTGGTGCATATCCTTATTTTTTTTTATAGGGGCGTTAAACCATTTTGTTTTTATATCATCATATAAATATAATTTAGTTTAGTTTTTAGTTTTCTTTAGGGGTCGGTCGATGTGATATTGCCCGACTTCTTTTTTTTGTCTCTTTTCTTGGTCATTTGCTCTACTTTTTGTTACTTTGCTTCATTAAGATAAGTATATTTCATTATGAAACGGATATATTATGTATTTATATCGCTTTGGATATGTCTGGTGGCTGGATGTGGTGATAAGAAGGCAGACAACAAGGCAGAAGAGAGACAAATTTATCAGATAGAGAGTGTAGATGAAAATACAGGCGTGCAACGGATGCAAGTTTCGCACATAGACCAAACCATTGTTTGTAAGAATAGAAAATTCAGATTGGTGATTGACCGTATCCCTGATTCTTCCCTTCCTATAGTGAAAAGTGATATGGGCACTTTCCAAGATAATCGTATAACCGTGAAGATTCTTCGCGAGAACGGTGCTTCCCTCTTTACGAAAAGTTTTACCAAGAACGATTTTTCGACTCACCTTCCGGCCGACTTCTTGGCTCATTCGGTATTGGAAGGTGTTGTTTTTGATGACGAGAAGACTTTAAATAATAAGGAAGTGACCTTGGCGGCAAGTGTCAGCTATCCCATGACCGACCTTTATGTTCCCTTTACGCTTGTTGTTTCGCAAAATGGAACCCTTTCTGTGATGAAGGATGAGGATATGGGGGAATTGACTCCGTTGGAAGAGGAGGAATAAAAGAATGTCATTCCTTTATGGGTGATTACATCAGAAATGACATTCTTTTATGGTTGCTGACGATTATTCCATCTGTTTGTAATCCTTGGCCAAACCGCCTTCGCTGGTTTCTTTGTAAAGTGATGGCAAATCGTGTCCGGTTTGTTTCATCACTTCCACCACTTTGTCGAACGATACACGGTGAATGCCATCGGTGAAGGCTGCATAAATGTTTGAATCCAAGGCTCTTGCAGCCGCATAGGCATTACGCTCTATACAAGGAATCTGCACCAATCCGCATACAGGGTCGCATGTCATGCCCAAGTGATGTTCCAATCCCATTTCAGCAGCATATTCTATCTGTGCAGGGCTTCCGCCAAACAATTGGCTGGCTGCAGCTGCGGCCATGGAGCAGGCTACACCCACTTCGGCCTGGCAACCTCCTTCGGCACCCGATATGGTGGCGTTTTGTTTCACGATATTTCCTATCAATCCTGCTGTGGCCAAGGCTCTGAGCACTCTCAT
>CAZFDP010000294.1:0-2304 GCA_964518185.1 uncultured Phocaeicola sp.
GACATGACTCTTTATGTAGACGAAGAAGGTAAGGCTTATCACATTTATTCTTCGGAAGACAATTTGACACTTCATATAGCCGAATTGAGTGATGATTATTTGTCGCACACCGGTAAGTATGCCCGTGTGGCTCCTGCCGGACATAACGAAGCACCGGCTATCTTCAAGAAGGATGGAAAGTATTGGATGATTACATCGGGATGTACCGGATGGGCACCCAATGAGGCACGCATGCATTCGGCTACTGATATTATGGGACCGTGGACCAAACATCCCAATCCATGTGTGGGACCAAACAAGGATTTGACTTTTGGCGGACAAAGTACCTATATCCTGAAAGTACCGGGCAAAAAGGATGCATTTATATTCATGGCAGATATCTGGCGTCCGAAACAACCGATTGATGCACGTTACATTTGGTTGCCTATTCAGTTCAAGGAAGACGGAACACCATTCGTAGAATGGATGGACAGTTGGACAATGGACTGGTTTGACAAGAACTGATTTTTTCATACTACATAGTAATAAGTTAGACAGGTGGGGCGGGTGTGCTGTATGGTGCATCCGCCTTTTTTATCTATATTGTATGATTGTCTACTTAAAATGATAGAATAGTCCTCTTGTAATATCAAAATAAAGTACTATTTTTGTGAAAAATAAAAAGTTATTAAATAAATAATAGATAACCATGAAAAACGTAACAGGATTTTTATTCCTCTGTTGGATGGCTATATTGCCGCTTTCGGCAGACAATGTAAAGGTGAGTAGTCCCGATGGGAAACTACAAGTAAATGTACTGACTCCTAAAAACGGGAAAGTTTATTATAGTGTAAATTATAATGGCAAGAAGATGATAGAAGAGTCTCCTTTGGGCTTGAATGTTAATTATGGGGACTTTACTAAAGAACTTAAATTGATAGGCCAGCAGTCCAAAGCAATTGACAGAACCTATCGTCAGGATCGTATCAAGCAATCGGAAATTCATTATCAAGCGAATGAATTGACTTGTTCTTTCGAGAATATCCGGAAGCAAAAAATGGACATTACTTTCCGTGTGAGCAATAACGATGTGGCTTTCCGCTATACACTTCATAAAGCGGGCGAAACAGGAAGTGTGGTTGTAAAAGACGAAGCTACAGGTTTTTGTTTTCCAGAGCAAACTACAACATTCCTTACTCCTCAAAGTGATGCTATGATTGGTTGGAAACGTACCAAACCCAGCTATGAAGAAGATTATGTGGCCGATGCTCCGATGAGTCAGGCTTCTCAATACGGACACGGATTTACTTTCCCATGCCTTTTTAAAGTGGGCGAAGAAGGTTGGGTGCTGGTGAGCGAAACTGATGTGGACAGCCGGTATTGTGGTTCTCGATTGAGTGATGTGAAATATGGTAATTATTATAAGTTGGAATTCCCCATGCCTGAAGAAAACAATGGTAACGGAACTATTGAACCTGCATTTGCCTTGCCTGGCTCTACTCCTTGGAGAACCATAACAGTGGGCGAAACCTTGAAGCCGATTGTGGAAACAACCATTCCTTGGGATGTGGTAGAACCACGTTATGAGGCTTCATGCGATTATAAGATGGGATGCGGTACCTGGAGTTGGATTCTGTGGCAGGATGGTAGCATCAACTATGATGACCAAGTGAAATATGTAGACTTGGCGGCTGCTATGGGCTTTGAGTATGTGTTGATTGACAATTGGTGGGATACCAACATCGGATACGAAAAAATGGAGCAGCTCTTCAAGTATGCCAAGAGCAAAGGTGTGGAACCTTTTGTATGGCATAGCTCCAGCGGTTATTGGAACGATATCGTTCAAGGACCGGTAAACTTGATGGATAATCCTATTCAACGCAAGAAACAAATGAAGTGGTTGAAGGAACAGGGCGTGAAAGGTATTAAGGTAGATTTCTTTGGAGGTGACAAACAGGAAACCATGCGTTTGTATGAAGCTATCTTGAGCGATGCGAACGATTATGGATTGATGGTTATCTTCCACGGTTGTACACTTCCTCGTGGATGGGAACGTATGTATCCTAACTATGTTGGTAGTGAAGCGGTGTTGGCTTCTGAAAATTTGGTGTTTACCCAATGTTCGTGTGATATGGAAGCCTATAACGCTACCCTTCACCCGTTTATTCGTAATACGGTGGGTAGTATGGAATTTGGAGGTACTTTCCTGAACAAACGTTTGAACAAGAGAAATAACGGTGGTTCTATCCGTCGTACTACCGATGTATTCCAATTGGCTACTGCCGTATTGTTCCAGAATCCGATTCAGAATTTTGCCTTGGCTCC
>CAZFDP010000295.1:0-2276 GCA_964518185.1 uncultured Phocaeicola sp.
TTAAGCTGAAAAGATAGAATTTCAATTTATGGTACATAATATAATTCTTTTAAGTTGATTAAAACATGAGAGCTACACCTACTGTAGCATCCCAATTCTTAAATTGGTTGTTCTGTATACCGGCAGACATTGCGAAATTCTTGATACGGAATATAACTCCAACTTCCGACTCCAATCCTTTAGTAGAATGGTCGCTGACTTCCGCCCAATTACCGCCTTCTGTTTCCCATGCCAATTTTTTATAACCATAACCGGCACCCAAATAGAAGTAAACAGGTAATGCAACACGATACATGACACCACCGGTTATAGAGAAACGGCTACTGTCTTTTTCTCCAGTGAACCATCCCTTTTGTGATTCTCCATTCATATTGCCAGATTCGTCACAAGTCAAATCAGTCGATACACTATTGAAACTATGCATCACTTTGGCATACGCTCCCCATTTCTTTACTATACCCAGCATAATACCGTATGATGGAACTTTACCTATACCCATTACCGGCATTACCAAGGTACGTGTTTTTTGAGCTTCGGGAAGAATAACTTTCAATGTCAACCGATAACACATTTTTGATTGAAGCCTTGCAGGAAACTCAAAATCACGAGTTCCAAACTTTTCACTACTGATTGTTATAAGCCTACTACGTGCAGCCATATAGATGATGGCTTCTCCCGTTTCATAAACAATATCACCGATGATATTTCCAGAGAACTTGTATTTACTGATGTCAGAAGCAGACACACGTAGTACGGCACATGCAATCTCGTTGCCATCCAAACGTTCGTTTCTACTTCCATAAGTATCGTCGAGTAAAGTCTCAAATTCGCTTTGCAATTCCTGAGCATTCAGGGAAAATGCGATGAATGAGAGAAATGCGAATAATATTATTTTCTTCATATACTTATTTTTAGGATTTTAGATTAATGATTATCAAAGAGTTGTCAAATTTTAAAATCCATTATATCCATATATTTAAATTCTTCTTTCGGAATCTTAGTTCCATCTTTATACGTATCTGGCTGCCAAGTACGAACATGGATTTTCGGAGCATCCGGATTGGTAAAATCCCACAACAAGAACAACCAACCTTCATCGCTATAATTATCCGATGTCCAACCTTGTTTCAAGGTTACTCCATAAAACTCTCTCTTTGCAGGATGACGAACAACCTCTATCTCATCAAATATGACATTGATTCGCTTGTTTCTTTTGAATACCTTATTCTCCAGATTAGTCAAATATTCTTTCTTGGTTTGTTGATTATATATCACTTTCTGTTTACCCACTTTACCGATTTCAGACTTTACAGGAGTAATGACTTTTCCTGTAATAATCAAGGCATCATCACTGAATACTTGATTCAAGAAATCGATGTCTTTCAGGTTATAAGCATTACGGAATTGTTCTACATAATCCAAAATCAATTGTCTTTGGATAGCATCTTCCACATCTCTTGCTTTGTTCATGATGTCAATATAAAGACTAGCGTCCACCGCTAAATGGAAATTGGTCACCATTCCTGTCTTGTCAATGGTGAAAACGGCTTCTTGATATACTTTCCAAGAAGGGTCTTTTCCTTCGCCTTCTACTGGAATCATCATCAAAGGAATATTTCTCACTTGGTATTCACCGTGAGGTGTTTTGACGGCACGCTCGGCGATTTTCTTGTCTCTACAACGGAACGGACAGTTTTTCCATAATTTATTGATAGTCTGTTCCACTTCGGGAGTAATGTCCAATCCCGAAACACGGGGTATTTCACCTGTTCCTTGTGCGTTGTTGAATGCAGTCAACAAGCCGGATATTACTAAATCAATGTTAGCGGCCAATTCGTCATCTGCAATTTCTGTTACACGAAAATCCGTAGAATATTGTGCAGAAGCTGTAACTGCTAAAAAGCTTGCAAATACCAAACTCAAAGTTTTCTTAAGTAAATTCTTCATGTTTCTCCTTTTTATAATGGTTGTACAAATATCAATTCATATTTTTCTTTATCATACTTGCCGTAATAATCCGTTTCCTGAGTCATGAAATTAACTCGTCCCGAATCTCCTTTGTCAAGCACGCCTATGATTTTCTCTGTTGCCTTCTCGATAATGACTACATAGCACTTGCTTATATATTGCATGTCATCAAGGGTTCCATACATCAGTTCGTTGTAGAGAGCACCGTCTTCCAAGAAAGCTTCCAACTCTTTTTTATTTGTCTTTTCTATCAGTTTCTTACAAAACGCCGGTACAACAATATCCGGTTTTGGACTTGGAACAACCGG
>CAZFDP010000296.1:0-2271 GCA_964518185.1 uncultured Phocaeicola sp.
ATATATAAAGCATAATAGTTAAAGAACTATCCTTCAAAACGTCTTTACCGCTTGAAGCGGTAGGGTTCTTCTTCTGTGCCCGGTTCGGGATTATCCAATGTACCTCGTTGTGCTTTGGGAGTATAGGGCTTCTTTTCTGCTTTCTCTGCATTCATAGCAGTTTGCAGAACTTCGTTCCAATCCTTGAAATCACCGGGTGCCTTTTCAATCTTGACTTTTGGCCGTGAGTCAGCAGACAAACCGGATGCTTTGATGAATTCTGTATATGAAAGGCTGTCAGCCGGTACGGAGAATTCTTTCCCGTCAAGATTGAACCGTACTTCACCCTGTGCTGTGGTGGAACGGAGGGTTTTGCCTATCTTGATGGAAGCAGCACGTATATCATACATGATAC
This sequence comes from uncultured Phocaeicola sp., assembly GCA_964518185.1. Taxonomy (GTDB): domain Bacteria; phylum Bacteroidota; class Bacteroidia; order Bacteroidales; family Bacteroidaceae; genus Phocaeicola. The sequence goes on from CAZFDP010000296.1 coordinate 395, forward strand.
CGGTAATGTCATTATCGAAATGGAAGACCGGCATGGCATCCGGGTATTCTTTAAACAAGCGCATCATCAGCTCATTAGTAAATGTACCCCCTACACTGATGAAGAGTGACCTGTCAAAGTCAATGCGTCCCTGATGCAATTGCACGTAGGACATGACATCATAGGCTGATTCTGCTATATGCAGATAATCAATTTCATGTACAGGTATCCGGTCTGGAGCCCCATTGCTGCCGAGATATGCCTGCCAACAGGCTTTCGATGAATCTGTACCTTCTGACTTTGACTTGTATTTACCGAATCCCCGGACTTCATATCCCACAATTTCCGCTTCACCGGGGCGGCGATACGGGAATCCCAGGTTCTTCCAAGTAACCTTGTTCTCTGCCTTTGTATCCCGGATAAGCTCAAAATTATCCTTGAAAAGTTCAGCGGTCTGTTCATCGATGCCTCTTTCCTTAAAGAAGCGCATGGCTTTCTTCCAGTTTCCCTTTTCCCGTTCGAAATCTTCGAGGTTGAACGAACGTTCCGGCCGGTTGATATAGCGTATGGCATCTTCACCCATGACCTTGGACATGTCAACGACAGTATTAGTCAGCCGCAGGCAGACCTTGTTGATGGCATCCACCTCATTGCGTGCCCCCGCATTTTCAGGGAAGGAGGTGATATTCTCCTTGATGAACTGTATCACATCCCCTGCCTGATAGCGTCCCGGTCCCGGATTTCTTCTCCAGAAATTGGCCTTGGTGTTGTCATGCGGGTTAAAGATATAAAGTCGGTCCATCTCATTGTGATGGTCATCCGTCAATATGAATGACGGTGTCTTCTTTCCTTTGGATTTATCAATACGATAGCCCAGCTCATACACAACCTGCATGAGTGAAATCGCATCGCGGAACTCTTGAAAACTCTTATAGTGGCTCATGGTGCAAATTTAGTTTTTTCTTTTTAATAATACAAAGATTTTATCTTCTCATACCCTGTACAGGCATGTCAGCAGTCAGAGACTGCTTGAAATAGGCAGGAGCAATATACTTGTCTGCCATGTCCTTCAATGAAAGGCTACCCCTGCCAAAGGCCAGGGAATCATCTGTGTCCACCCTTTGTGACGGCATCCACACACCGTCCACCTGTGCTCTAACACACCTTATCCCCTCTATACTGGTAAAGGTTGCAATCTGGTCATATCTGATATTCGTACCCATCTGCTTTATGGCATTTTCAAGCCTGTTGTTATCTATCTGTACGCTGTTGCGTGTGACCTTGGCAAAGGGAGGTATCCGGCTGCCGTCCACCACATGTACCCCCTCCTGAATGATGACATCGCGCACAAGTTGGGAATCATTGCCTATCATCACAAAGAATCCCGCGCGTGAATTCTTTCCGATAAACACTCCGTCACCGATGTTACAACCATCCATCACTTCCGTACCGTCCATTACAAAACTATTGCTACCGATGGTCACGTTATTGCCGATACTTACCTTGTCTCCCATTTCGGAATCCCGTCCAATGGTGGTATGGTTGCCTATTGTTGAGTTTGTCCCAACAAAAGAATCAGGTGACAGTACGCATTCATTTCCGATACGGGCATTTTTGCTTACAAATGCACCTTTATCAAGCAGGGTACCTGCCCCAATGACACAATGATGGGACACTACACTCTCTTCAGACAGGTGTACACCATCACCTATTTCAGAGTGGTCACCTATCATGACATACGGGGCAAAAGACACACCTTCTCCCACTTTGATGTGATGCTGGCTGAGAACAGTGTTACGTGCGAGTTTATCGTTGAACCGGTGTATCCGCCATCCATCTTGTTTGTCTTGAAGTTGAATTATATCCATAATGTATACCTATATCATGATGTGAGGGTA
>CAZFDP010000297.1:0-2261 GCA_964518185.1 uncultured Phocaeicola sp.
GGCTGGAAGCAAAGTCGAGGGCACCACCTTCAAATCCATCAGGAATCTTCAAGGCGCCATCAGGACTACCCTTTGCTACGGTCAGCGCATAAGCATCGTTGGCAGCTTGTGTAAACGAAGAAGCCAAATCGGTAACAAAATAAAGTCCGATGGTTAATACTACCAAACCGATAAGGAAAGATTTCAAAACATTACCTTTGGTGATAGGCAATACCATGGGGAATACATAGAACATGCCTGCCAATGAAGCCAACGGAAGGAACTCGTTGCCCGGAAGAACTACTGCCAACAATAAAGTTACCGGAATCAAAAGCAATGATACCACCAATGTAGCCGGATGGCCGATAACCAATGCGGGACTCATACCGATGTTCAAGCCAACGGCACCCTTGAATTTCTTGGCAATCATTTCGCGGGTTGCATCCGAGATAGGCTTCAAACCTTCGATGAAAAGGCCGGTAATACGCGGAATCAATTCCATTACGGCACCCATCTTAATACCTAAACCTAAGATATTAGGAATTTTGTCTATCATTTCGGTTGTATTCTTGCATGCCAAAATACCGATACCACAACCAACCAAGATACCCAAAAACAAAGGCTCGCCCAACAAACCGAATTTTTTCTTCATACCTTCGGCATCGATGTTCAGCTTGTCAAAGCCTGGAATCTTGTCCAACACCTTATTAATAACGATAGCAAATGGTACGAAGCCTTGGCAGAAAGGCTGAGGTATGGAAATACCTTCCATATTGGCATAAAAACGTTGGAACTTATCGGCTGTATAGTCGGCCATAATCAACGTGATGATGTAACAGATGATGGCAGCAAAGAAGCCCCAAAGGATACTGTCGGAAGCAAAATAAACAATGGCTCCTATAAAGGCGAAATGCCAATAGTTCCAAAGGTCGATATTAACTGTACGAGTGGTTTTTGTCAACAACATCAGAATGTTCACACCTAAACATACCGGAATGATGAAGGCACCTACAGACGTATTATAGGCAACGGCTGCTGCTGCCGGCCATCCCATATCGAAGACTTTCAATTGGAGACCATAAATTTCTACTACTTGGCTTAAGGCCGGGCCAAGACTGCTGGTAAGCAAAGCGGTTACTACCGACAAGCCTACAAAACCTACACCAACCAGCAAACCGCTCTTCAGAGCCTTGCTGAATTTAATACCGATACAAACACCTAAAATCGTAAAGATGATAGGCATCATTACAGCTGCACCCAAACTGATAATGTAACTGAAAACTGCTTCCATATAAATGTTCTTTTTTTGATTATTATTACGTTTTGTTTCTCAATAGTATTCAAAAATTTCTCAAAAATAGAATCTTTTCTTTATTCTTCAAAAAAGAAATGGCTTAATTATTAGAAAAATCATAAAAAAGAACGATTTTTATGACTAACGTGAACATTTTTGCCGTTTGCGTGCACGAAAAAACAAATATTTCCCATCTTTCTACAAAAAATACACCTTCGATAAAAAGAAAGGCATTAACTTTGCCTTTCAGTAAAACATTAATCTAATTTGACATGAAACAACATGCTCGACTAAAGTTCATCGTATTCTGTCTCTCTATCCTGACAGTATTGCCTATTATGGCACAAAAAGTCTCGAAAAACAAACCTTGGTCCGTACGGATGGCCGAATCGGAAATGATACGTAATCCTGAAGCCTGGACATTGGATTTTGTAAAAGCACCGAAATGGAACTATACACATGGATTGGTTTTGCAATCTATGATGGATGTATACGACCGGTACGGCGATAAGAAATTCTATGATTATGCACTGAAATTTGCCGATGAAATGGTGCAAAATGACGGTTCCATCCTTACATACAAAGTAGAAGACTACACTTACGACCGTCTGAATTCGGGAAAGATTCTGTTCCGTATTTACGAGCAAGAAAAGAACGAAAAATACAAGAAAGCCATGGATATGCTTAGAAGCCAGTTCGATGGTCATCCTCGTAATGAAGACGGCAGTTTCTGGCACAAGAAGTCATATCCTAACCAAGTGTGGTTGGATGGCGTATACATGTCATTGCCTTATTATGCCGAATATGCTTTCCGTAATAACGATATAGAAGTATACAAGGATATTGTGAACCAGTTCGACATGGTAACCAAACATACTTACGATGCAAAGAACGATGTATACCGCCATGCTTGCGATGTGAGTAAGAAGCAATTTTGGGCCGACCCTGTTACCGGCCAATCCCAGCATTGTTGGGGACGTGCGATGGG
>CAZFDP010000298.1:0-2247 GCA_964518185.1 uncultured Phocaeicola sp.
TTAGCATCTTCTTCTACGCCCGATGCCGCAATCACTTCCATTTGCTTGATGTTCTTGCCTTCGAGTGTACTCAAGTAATTGATGAGTTGTTCGCCGGAAAGACGCAGTTCACGTCCGTTCATGTAGACTTTGGATACATTCTGTCCGTATACCAGGATGCTGTTGTTGGTAGTATTCGTGCCGGGAGATAGTTTCAAGATGCTGGTCATATCCTGTTCCCGATAAAGTGGATTTTTGGAAATCTCTGCTACATAACCACTGGCATTATAAGTTATAGTTTTGGCGGTAACTACCACAGCATCCATTAATTGGCTGTCTTCACTTAAAAGAATGGGTGGGAGGGTAACATTTCCGTTTACCTTTACATTAATAATATAGTTAGTGAAACCGATGTAACTTACTTCCAATGTATAGTCGCCCGGAGATGTTTGCAGTGAAAAAACGCCCTTTTCATCGGTAGCGGTTCCTATTTTTTCCGTTTTCCCTTGGGAGATGAGTTGTACATTGGCACCCAACAATGGTTGGTTGGCTTGATCGACTATAGTACCGCTTACCCGATACACTTTTTGTGCACTCAATGAAACGGCCAAAAGTAATCCCATCACTACGGCCAAGTTTCGCATCATTTTTACTTTTACTCTCATTGTTTTTCTGTTTTAATTGATGAGGCAAAAGTAAAGAAACACACCGTTGGGGTGTGTTTCAAGTATGTTTCAAATTGCGTCAGGAGGTGTTTCAAACGTGTTTCACAACCTTTTTTTTCAAGAAATCGCGTAAAGCAATGGATTCATCACCACCCAATTTACGTACAATGTCTTTTGACTTGCGATAGACGGATACCCGCGAATATCCCATGACATAACTCAAATGAGTAACGGGGTGGTCGGTAAGATGCAGACAAGCTATCCGCAATTCTTCCTCGTTCAAGCCATATTGATGTTGCCATTCGTCTACTATATCCGGATAACGTTTGTTGGTTTCTGCCAACAATTGGTTCCAATCGGATTTTTCCATGCGGAGGGAAGAATGAGCCGTGCGGAGGTGGTACTCAATAATCTGTTCTATCTTGACAAAGACATCCGCTTCGGGAGTGAGGCGTTCTACGGCCTGTCTGGCCTTTTGAAGTTCCTTTTTCTGTTCATTCAACCGCTTATAATAATAGAAGAAAATACCACCAACCGCTATTATCAAGGCACTAACCCATACTATGGTCATTCCATGGTTTTCTTCGGTTGGTTCTTCGGTCATAAACCGCCACCCTTTATTCGGATATTTTTTGTCCAATACCTTTTCTACACTATCGGCCTTTTGGTGGTAATAGGCTGCCGAATCTTCGTTGCCCACTGCTCTATGTGTACTCGATAAGAACATGTTAATTGTGTATTCCGATTTTAGTGTCTTTTCGCGTGAAGCTACATTCCGTCTTGCATACAAAAGTACTTTTTCTTTGTTGCCGATGGCCTCATAATAATGTTGCAAAGAATATAATATACTACTTTGAACAGACCATGGTTCATGAACAATCCGTTCCAATACCCGATTGGTCAATGCTTCTAACTCCGGATGTTCTTTCCATATGTCTTCTTCTTTCAATATTTTCTTGAAACGGTCATTTTTATCGAATGTAAAAGAAGGGACAAGTCTGGAAGACATCTGCATGATTATTGTTTTCTTAGCTTCCAAGGAATCAATTTGATCGGCTTGTTCATAAGCAGCTATGAAATAGTCCACACTTTCGGTATAACGTTCCTTTTCCCAAAGTATTTCGCCAATGTAATGATAAGTACGCAACTTCATCCGGGCATTTTTACTGTCTTTACAATAAGCTTCTGCCTGTCTCATAAGCGGAATCAACGCATTCAGTTGTGAATCGTTCATTAGTGAGAAATACTTGCTGTTTCTTTCTATCCCTATTTGGAGTACAGTCATATACATGCTGTCTTCCGTTGTTTGTACATCAGCGGAAGTGAGTTGGTTGAACATCCATCGTGCCGAATCTACATTTCGTAGGAGCAATGTGTCAATTTGCTCCAAAAGTGTAGGTACCGATATTTCCTTTCGTTGTTGACAAGCTGAAACAGTTATCAACAAGGCTATACATATAAATAAGACTTTCCGCATACTTTGTTTTCTTTTGAATCGCAAAGATAAACAAAGCAGCGGAAAGTCAGAAAAATTAAATGAGTTTATTTACTCTATATACAAAATATCAATTCTTCACCTTAGTAAGGTCGTAAACACTTTGGC
>CAZFDP010000299.1:0-2245 GCA_964518185.1 uncultured Phocaeicola sp.
GCATCTGACTACGGATCAGAAGGTTACAGGTTTGAATCCTGTCGGAGTCACAAAAAAGAGTTTATCAGTGATGACAAGCTCTTTTTTTGTATGGTTATGAAAGAAAAATAGATTCCCCGCCAAGTTTTTACCACCCAACCAACACTCCCATCCCTTCAATACGTCCTACTAGCAGTTTATTAAAATTTTGCCTTCAGCCTTCAAACTCCTTGAGTAACATTCGTTTACACTGAAGGCAGAGGGTGTTTTGCCTTCAAGTTGAGTTCAACCATATTTCTACACTTTTTTTGTTTCAGCATCTCAACATCCTACAATTCAGGAAGAAGGCAGGTGGTTAAAAACTGCTTTTGTCTAGTATAAAAATCGAATAGTTGCAGATAACTTTCCCGATTCTTCAGCATAAGAAAGTTAATCACAACTTGTAATTCGCGAATCACAAGTTATGATTTGCGAATCATAAGTTATGATTGACGAATCAAAACTTATGATTAACTTTTTCTTCTGCATTCATTTGATTTTTCTTCTGCATCCTAAAGAGTTTCAAACTGCTTAATAAAAAGTTTTTCCATTGAAAATAACAACAAATGGAATACATTGCAGTTTATACTTGACCCAACAACACTATTTGGGCACATGAGGCGAACTTAACTTTATCCAATGCCGAAACAAGCCCTTCATAATCTAGTGACAAAAGTTGTTCTTTCCCTTTTGCAAAGCTACAGAAGTTGGCTTTCTTATCCCAAGATACCGAGCAAAATTCCGTAGGCTTTTTACATGCCAATAAGCATGAAGGACATTGAAAAGGTTTTCCGTCAGTTATTGTTCCTATCTCTTTTGGGGTTGGAGTATTCCCGAAACGTTGAGGTACAAGAATGATCTGATTCACCGAAAGACACTTCAACAGCTCCCTATACACTTCCTTTACTTGAGCTATTTTATCTTTACCTACCAATAAATTCACACCGGGTTTAATTTTTGTCTTACTTAGTTTCCGTATCATTTGTATGATGCGTTGTACCTCTTCTTTATTATCCGGTTGATGAATCGTCAAATGAATTTTGTCTGGTGAATGTTTCAATAGCTGATTCCAAACGTCAGGATGTTCCAAAGGTAGTCCATTGGATGTAACCGAAAGATAACATTTAGGATACAAAGCATCGATTATATTGAAGATTCCCTCATATTCAAATGGTTCTCCTCCACCTAACGATATAGCCCGTACACCGTGAGCCACGCAATCCAAAGAAAACTCAATGACTTCTTCGGGCTTCCAAAGCGTATTGCCTTCCTTTGTACTATGGTTGTAGCAAAACGAACATTGTTTGGAACAATAATTGGAAAGGTCTATGGACAATAATTCAATCTTCATCCAATTGCTTTTTTAATCGTTTCATTTCTTCTACACTTATCACCAACGGATATTCTGTACTTTGATAAGGTAATGGAGGTGGCGTATCCAAATCATGTCCTTCTATGGATTGCAAGCAATATGCCATTTGTCCGTTCGGTAAAGGCAACAAACCATATTCGCAACCATTTATACGCTCAATTTCACTTTCGCTTATATCGTTTACAGCACAAGGGATAAACTCTGCTATTTGCATTTTGGGAGTGTTTTCAAACTTTATAGGCAAATGAAATACCTTCTTTTGAATACTCTCTGACAATTGAGATACTTTTACGGGACAATCAGGCTTGTACACTAATTCAGACAATTGTATTGATGAATAGGGCTGCCAATAAAGGTAATAAGGTATCTTTTCAAAATTCAGAGCAGGAGTCCATTTCCCATCCTTATATTCTTCATCAATATAAAAGTCCGGTTTTCTATAGACCCTCTTAATAAGATTATTATCTAACAGTTTTTGCAAAATCGTTTCTTCATGAAGACACTCATTATTATCGGACTCATCCTCCCATATTTTAAAAGGTAGTTCATAAAGGCCAAAAGACTCCGAAAAACAAACGTCAATATCAAAACCTTCATCTTTACATAAAGATTCAAATAATTCTTTACGTGATTTATCAATCTGTATGATACAATCAGAATAATCATTAACTTCTTTGGGAGTATAAGATTCACCTAACATATAAAGAATCTGCTCTTCGGTTAAATCAACCTTATCGGTTTCAAGTCCCCATACCAAATCTTCCGAAACCGTTTCTTCGGTTCCCCAAGGAACTGGACCATTTGCATTAAAATCCATAATGCCCACATTACCATCTTCGTCAACAATATACCACG
>CAZFDP010000300.1:0-2224 GCA_964518185.1 uncultured Phocaeicola sp.
ATTTTTTTACTTTTTTATTTTCTAATTAATACTTTACTTTGGTGTGTCCTTTTATGAGCGGACTCACGACTATATATCAGCAAACATCGTGCCAGAATGTAGAAAGGTTATTTGTCTGCCAAAATGTCACATCGAATGACAAACTTTGGAATCTTTACGTTTTTTCTTTGTCAGAACATTGCCTTTTTTGTCAGATATTAAAGATTTCTCACCTAATTGGTTTATATTTGCAGACGTATTATAAACTATAAAAAGAACAATTATGAAGAAAGTATTTTTAATGTGTTTGGCTGCTATGGCTCTTACAGCATGTGGTGGAGGCAGTAAGGAAGACAAGGCCAAGAAAGAAATGAAAGAAGCCATTGAGGCTGTTAAGGAAGCTGCAGAAGAAAAGGCGGAAGAAGTAAAAGAAGCCATGGAAGAAGCAGCTGAGGATGCTGAAAAGGAAGCCAAGAAAGCTTTGGAAGACTTGAAGAAATAAACTCCCGGCCGATATGAACCGAAAAGTGTTGTTTTCCGTATGCTTGGCCTTAGGTATCACAGCTTCTGCACAAAACCTGCAAAAAGGCGATTACGGATATCTGTATTGCCACATGAGTGACAAGGGCGAATATACGGCTTATGCACTCAGTCGTGATGGTTATCATTATGAGGATGTGATTGGTGGAGACCCCATTTTTAATCCCGAAGACCATGCTCGTATAGAAGGAGGTACGCGTGATGCATATATTACCCGTACCCACGATGGTAAGGGCTATCTGATGGTAACCACCGATATGTGTGTCCGAAAATCGAAGATATGGGACAATTACGGCATTGACCTTCTTCGTAGTGATGACCTTATTCATTGGGAATCGGTGACGTTCGATTTCCGTAAAGGTTCATCCATTTTCTGCGACCCCGAATCGCCCGATGTGTATAAGGATTGGTCTACCGTTAACCGGGTATGGGCACCACAAATCTTTTGGGACCCCAACTATACTTGGAAAGATGGTAAGAAGGGTGGATACATGATTTACTATTCGCTTTGGAACCGGGCCGAAGAAGCGTACGACCGTATGTATTATTCGTATGCCGATGAGTCGTTTACGCGTTTAACCAAACCTCGTCTGCTTTTCGATTGGGGCTATGCTACCATCGATGCCGATATCAATTACTTGGAGAGCGATGGCTTGTATCACATGCTCATCAAGAAGGAGGGAGGCAAGCCCGGTATTTATACTGCTACTTCCAAGAACCTTACCGGCCCATGGAGCGAACCGGTAGAAGATGACTATGTGGACTTTGAAGGGAACAAGAAGTGCGAGGGCTCTTCGGCTTTCCAACTGATGGGCGACGACACTTGGCGAGTGGCATACATCGAGTATTCTTCCCGTCCTAAGAACTACCGTATCTGCAAGGCCGACAAATATTTGCGTAACTTCAGCGACCCAGTAAACATTGAAGGGGTAACCGGTCCCCAGCATGGCTCATTCATGCGACTTACTAAAAAGGAGTACAAGAAACTCCAGAAGTGGTCGGCCCGCGAAATGAAGAAACGGAATAAATAGAGGAAGCTGTGTCAGAATAGGATGTTCCTCAGAGTCTGAATCATCTTTTTGTCATTCTGAGCAATGCGAAGAATCTGTAGGCATAAGCATATTGGCCGTATAGTAAAATGCATACAGATTCTTCACTACGTTCAGATTGGTATTGTTTGTTATTTGATTTTAAAAACTCCACTTCAGTGCCAATGTCGGGTTTACATACCATCCTTCGTTCAGAGCAAAGTTGTTGGAGATTTCCCATTCGGTACCGATGCTCAGGTTGAAGTTTTCGTCTACTCCGCGGAATTTGTTCAGGTTCACCCAGAATTGAGGTTCGGCTATAAATACGAAGTCGTGTTCGTTCCCTTTGATGTCGGTATGTTCTTCGCGCCAAAAATCGGCGAATCCGGTAAATGAGTACTTACCTTTACCCAAATGGATATACCAAGTACCTGTCAGCTGGAAGTTATTGGGAGTGGGGTTGCTACAGATGTATTTATACATGCCCGAAAGGCTGAATCCTTTAGAAAAGTCGGCATTGTTGTAAGTGTAAGTCAAACCTCCCAACCAAGCATCCTTGATGTAATTCAATCCACCATTGTATTCGGCATGAATGGAGAGGGGACCTTCCCAAAACTTCAGTTCACGGGCAATTTCCCAATAGGCTGATTTTACTTCGTTGTCGCCGTAATCCATAT
>CAZFDP010000301.1:0-2224 GCA_964518185.1 uncultured Phocaeicola sp.
TATATATAATCTTTGTCCTTTCAAAAAGAAACATTACATTTGCATCGAACTTCATATAGCAATGGTAAGTGTGCTTAAATTTATGCATTATGTAGCAAGTAAGCTGCCAGATGTATTCAGTAAAGGAACAAGATTTGAAAGACCAAAGCAAAACAATGAGTTATGAAAGTAATATTTTTGGATATTGATATCCGAGAAGATATGCATAACTGCATACGGTTACTCGAAATGGAGGATGGTCCTTATTCGCTTGATGAATGTTTACGAACCGAAGAGTTACAAACATGGCGTCAGAAATATGCTTATCCGTATTTTCCTATACAGATATAGGGATAATTTTAAAATGTGATTTACAGGAAAGAGTGCCCATTGGAGCACTCTTTTTATTGTTATAAACCAATATCCTTCTTACGGACTACCACAGAAACGGTTTTGGCACGGAAATAGTCATTGGACATATAGATATAACCTTGTTTTGCCCCTCTTCTTCCCCAAGAGTTCTTTAAGACGTAATAGAATTTTCCGTTTTCATCGTGGGCGGTTCCTACGATATGCATCATGTGGTCGTCAGTAGTCTTGAACTGCTCGAATTCTTCCTGTCGCATAGATTGGGTTACAGGAGAGGTCGGGTAAAGAGCCACACCGGAAGAGGACAAAAAACCGTCTTCACTAATGTCACCATCCCATACAACGGTTTGGCCTTCGGACAGGGCATTCTTTACACACGACTCCAAAGTATCAATAGGAAGATTGTAGAATGAGGCATGTTCCCAATTATCGGGCACTTCCAACACAAACCAAGAATAAAAAGGATGGTGGGTAAAGCTGGTCAACTCTACATATTGATCAGGATTTACCCCTATAAACTCTGCAAATGAAGAAGGGGTATATTCCTGCCCCTTATACATAAAACGAGCAGGAACTTTTCCTAAATATTCGTCCAACAATTGTTCTGCTTTCAGTCGATAATCGGGCAAATTCTTATGGTCGACAGCATCATCGGCCAACGAACGCATTTTTTTCATCAGTTCCCGATGGTCATGATATTTTGCTTCAGGCAGATATCCCTTGTAAGATTCATAGGGCACAGCACCATACTCTTGGAATACAGACAAATAAGAATGTCCCAAACTGCCTCCTCTGATTTCGTCATATCCCTTGGAATAATAATACTGCTCAAACTGCTTCATATACTTTTGTCTGACCGCATACATGACCGACAACCGTAGAGTATCTCCACACGTCTTCATGTATTCCGATTCGAACAATGAGGCCATAGAATAGGCCCAACAAGTCTGTGTACGCCCTTGATTGCGGATGGGAGTATGGGGTAAGATTATGTCATTGACAAAATGCATATCTATCTGCTGTTCCTTTGAAGGGGAACAGGCAGACAAACAAACCATCAAGCAAAGTATGTTTACGAATGCCTTCATTACTTTCTTTCCAACTCCTGCAAACTTTCTAATTTCTTGGTTTCGAGGAACTCATAGATGCCACAGAGGTGTTCCTTCACTTTCTTGTTGCCAAACTCATAAACCTTTGTCACAAGGCCATCGAGAAAGTCACGGTCGTGGCTCACAACAATCAAGGTACCGTCAAAGTCTACCAAGGCTTGTTTCAGAATATCCTTGGTCTTCATATCCAAGTGGTTGGTAGGTTCGTCCAAGATTAACAGGTTAACCGGTTCAAGGAGCAACTTAATCATGGCCAAACGGGTACGTTCACCTCCAGAAAGTACCTTTACTTTCTTCATCGATGCTTCGGGACTGCCGAACATGAATGCACCGAGCAAATCGCGTATCTTGTTACGGATATCGCCCTTCGCTACATCATCGATGGTTTGGAAAACCGTAAGATTCTCGTCCAACAAAGAAGCCTGGTTCTGTGCAAAATAGCCTATCTGCACATTATGACCGAGGGTAAGTGTACCTTCATGCGTTATTTCATTCATGATACACTTTACCAAAGTGGACTTACCTTCACCGTTTTTACCGACAAAGGCCACTTTATCACCCCTTTCGATGGTGAGATTAACATTTTGGAAGACGACATGGTCGCCATAGGTCTTCCCTACTCCATCCATAATGACGGGATAATTCCCGCTACGGGGAGAAGGCGGGAACTTCAGGCGAAGGGCCGAGGTATCTTCTTCGTCCACTTCAATGATTTGCAGTTTTTCGAGCATCTTCACACGGCTCTGTACCTGAAGTGTCTTGCTATA
>CAZFDP010000302.1:0-2217 GCA_964518185.1 uncultured Phocaeicola sp.
AGAGCCATATCCGCCCACATCGAGCGTAAGAAAAGTAAATTGGACTTTGTCTTACCCCAATGTCCTAATGAAGCCCAGATTATTGAAATAGAAGAAACTGTAAACAAAATACTGCGAAGCAATCTACCCATCACCATGGAATTTATCTGTCAAGAAGAGGCAATAGGCCGCTTCGATATGAAACGTTTGCCACAAGATGCTTCTGAAACCGTACGAGTTGTACATGTAGGCGACTATGATGAATGTCTTTGTATTGGAGCACATGTAGAAAATACGGCTGAAATAGGAACATTCAAAATCATCAGCCACGATTATAAAGAAGGAATCTTCCGTATGCGATTCAAAATAATAAGTGACTGATTCAGTTATTAGGATAAGGTATCGTAAAATAAAATTCCGATCCTTCTCCTATAACGGAATTGACACCTATTTCTCCGCCAAAACGTTCTACAATCATTTTACATATAGATAATCCCAACCCCGTACCTTGTACGAAATTGTTCAGTTTCACAAAACGGCCGAACACCTCTTTCTGTTTCTCTTCCGAAATACCAATACCCGTATCTTTCACATAGAAACGAATCGAATCATTTTCTAAGGTATATCCTATATGAATTTGGCCCTCTGAGGTAAATTTATTGGCATTATTAATCAGATTGGTAAGAACCTGCATCAACCTATTCTTATCTTCATGAATCACAATGGGCACAGGTATTTCATCAAGAACCAATTTTACACCTTCCTGAGTATGCTCCTTATGTATTTCATACAAATTACGGAAAAGTTCTCCCAATTCTACCGACACCTTTACAAATTCCAATGTTCCTGCTTCTATTTTGGCCAAATCAAGGATATCATTGATAAGTTGCAACAAGATTTCAGAATTTTGATTGATTATATCGGAATACATCCGTTCTTCCTCATCCGTTGGAGCTGTTCCCATCAAACGTGAGAAACCCACAATGGCATTAAGCGGAGTACGAATTTCATGACTCATATTCGCCAAGAAAGCCGTTTTCAAACGATCCGATTCTTCTGCCTTGATACGTGCTCTAATCAATTCCTCTTCTATCGCTTCAAAACTGGTAATATCAAGTGAAACTCCAATAATCAACGGAGCACGCCCCTCTAAAGGAATCAAAGCCTTTACAGTTTCTACAATACGTGTTTCACCATTGGCAGCCACATAAGATTCTTGGGTTTCCAAACGTTTTCCTGTACGAAGCACCTCCATATCATCCCTACGGAACTTTTCCGCATCTTCATAATGTGGGAAAATTTCAAAATCGGTATGACCAAGGGCTGCCGATTCCGGAATATGCGATATCTTAACAAAACCTTTATTCCAATACAAATATTTGAAGTTATCACCAGTGTCTTTCACAAAAAGACTTACAGGTACATTATCCATTATGGCACTCAGCAAACGGTTTTTCTCATTCAATTCATCATGACTATGCACCAAATCGGTCACATCCTTACCAAATAGCCACAAACATTCGTCGTTATTGTCATCTTCCATTATGAATGCCGAAACTTGTAAGATGCCAGCCGTTCTTGATTGCACATTACGGTAATTTACTGTATAAGTATAGTTACCATTGGCTTTACGTATCCGACGTATTATTTCTTTAAAAAGTATAGGAGTATTAAAAGAAATAGGAAGATCAAACACTGTATATTTGCTCCAGTCTTTTTTCAAACCATGTATGCGGATATAATGTTCATTGACATACAACAACGAACCCGATAAAGACACTGCCATTATACTGTCGGTTACTCTGTCCAATGCATTTCTGAACATATTCTCCATTTTACATGTCACTCCATCTTCCATAGCCCTTCAAATTATATTCGAAGGCGAAGATATACAAAACGGACTATACTTCCAATTATTTCCAATAAAAAACTTCAATAAAAAAACAGCCTTAACCGTACAACATTTCAAAAGTTTGTTCTATCTTTGCATTGCTTTTTATGATTTCAGGTTGCCGAAATAACTCAGTTGGTAGAGTAACTCATTCGTAATGAGTAAGTCGCGGGTTCGAGTCCCGCTTTCGGCTCGGCTAATGGACATTATGACATTCACGTGTCCTTATTTATATCCAGATTATTTTTTTAATTTCGTAAGCTCAAGATTTCGAAGTTAGAGGAGTTAAAAGCCGAATGTCCGGTTTATGTTTACTTAACCATCATTCAAAACTATCGGCTTTTTAC
>CAZFDP010000303.1:0-2203 GCA_964518185.1 uncultured Phocaeicola sp.
GCAAATTTCTTCTGTACTGCCATGGTTGTTATGCGTTACGGGTAATAATTTCTTTTGCCAAAGCCAAGTGGTTTTTCGCACCGTTGGAGTCCGCATCATATAGAATGACAGGAATACCGTGGCTGGGCGCTTCACTCAACTTGACGTTTCGATGTATAATGGTCTTGAATACCAATTCCTGGAAATGGCGTTTCACTTCATCGTATATTTGATTGGCCAAACGCAGACGCGAGTCGAACATCGTCAGTAGGAAACCTTCTATTTCCAATGTAGGATTCAGTTTTGACTTGATAATCTTGATGGTATTGAGTAACTTGCTGATTCCTTCCAAAGCGAAATATTCACATTGCACGGGGATGATGACCGAATCGGCTGCTGTCAAGGCATTGATCGTTATCAATCCCAATGAGGGGGAACAGTCAATCAAGATGTAATCGTATTCATTTTGCATGGGAGCCAATACGCTCTTCATGATATTCTCGCGCTTCTCCAAATTCAGCATTTCAATTTCAGCTCCTACCAAATCGATGTGTGAGGGAACTACATCCAATCCATCAATGTCGGTGGTGAATATGGCTTCGCGGATGTCTGCCTGACTGACCAGGCATTCATAGATGGAACATTCCACCTCCTTGAGGTTTACACCTAATCCTGATGATGCGTTCGCTTGCGGATCGGCGTCGATGACCAGTACTTTCTTTTCCAAGGTGGCTAAGGAAGCGGCCAGATTAATGGTTGTGGTGGTCTTGCCTACACCACCCTTTTGATTGGCTAATGCAATAATTTTTCCCATATACAGTCAGTTTTTCTCGCTGCGAAATAACAAATAATAATTGATTGAACCTATTTCTCGGAGCGGTCTTTGACAAAACTGTTGATAACTCGTTGGTATTGTTAATAAACTGCGGCAAAGATAATGATTTGTTGCCAAAAAACTGTATCTTTACACGCTAAAAAGAGTAAACAGATCATGATGAATCCAAATAGACCACTTATTTTAATATCGAATGATGACGGCTATCGTGCCAAGGGGGTTAACGAATTGATTGATACACTGCGTAGTGTGGGAGATATTGTCGTGATGGCGCCGGATGGCCCTCGGTCGGGAGCGGCTTGTGCCATGACTTCCGAACAACCCGTGCGTTTTTATAAGGTGAAGGAAGAAGAAGGATTGGTGGTATATCGTTGTACAGGTACACCGGTGGATTGCGTAAAGTTGGCATTGCACACACTTCCTTGTCGTCCCGATATTGTATTGGGGGGAATTAATCATGGCGACAACTCATCGGTCAATGTGCATTATTCGGGGACTATGGGAGTGGTGCTCGAAGGTTGTATGAAAGGTATTCCTTCTGTAGGCTTTTCGCTTTGCGACCATGCACCGGATGCCAATTTCAAGCCGATGCTTCCGTTCGTAAAAAACATCGTTTTGTCGGTGCTGAAACATCGTTTGCCGCACGGGATATGTTTGAATGTGAATGCACCTGTAGCCGATTCTTATAAAGGAGTACGTATTTGTCGGCAAACTCAAGGTGTGTGGGAAAATGAGTGGAAATGCTGTTCCCATCCTCGTGGCGGAGAATATTATTGGTTGACAGGCAATTATCGTATAACCGAAAATGACGCAGTGGATAATGACCATTGGGCTTTGGAAAACGGATATGTCGCTATTACTCCTGTACAGATTGATATGACTGCCTATGCGGTGATGGAAGAACTGAAAAGTTGGAACTTATGAAATATTATTTGATAGTAGGAGAGGCTTCGGGCGATCTTCATGCGTCCAACTTGATGCGTGCCTTGAAGGAGCAGGATGCAGAAGCCGATTTCCGTTTCTTTGGCGGCGATTTGATGAGTGAAGTCGGAGGAACTCGTGTAAAGCACTATAAAGAACTGGCTTACATGGGATTCATTCCGGTGTTACTGCATTTGCGGACTATTTTCAAGAATATGGATTTATGTAAAGCCGATATAGTAGAATGGAATCCTGATGTGGTGATATTGGTGGATTATCCGGGCTTTAATCTGAAAGTGGCCGAATATCTTAAGAAGCATACGGATATACCGGTCTATTATTATATCTCTCCCAAAATTTGGGCTTGGAAAGAATACCGTATCAAGAATATCAAACGCGATGTGGATGAACTTTTTTCCATTCTTCCGTTTGAAGTGCCTTTTTTTGAAGGGCATCAATACCCCATTC
>CAZFDP010000304.1:0-2156 GCA_964518185.1 uncultured Phocaeicola sp.
AATCAGATTCTTCGCTTCACTTCGTTGCACTCAGAATGACACGTACTTGGTAGGTGTTATTACAATAGATTTCTTTCAATTAAAGGTCTTCAACAGTCTTGTTAGTAATTTCCTGAATCTCTTTCAGTGTTAAATCCCCCACTATGGAGATGATGGTAAATTCATCCTTCTCATCCGTTATCAAGATGAATTCATTGTTTCCCTTTTTTCTTTCCTTGAAATAGATGGTAGTCTTTTCACCATCTTCGCACACCCGCATCAGTTCCTCGTAACCGTTCTTGGTGTTGATGTCCTTGGTTTCCTTGCGTAATTGCACGATGATATCAGCTTCGTCGCTCGAAAGAATCTGGACGTTGTCCAGTCGGCTGGCTATGTTTCCCACGTTTACCCCATTGATTTTCCCACTCATATTGGGGAACAGGCTGAGCATACTCTTGGTGATGTAAACGGAACTTACGCCTTCCATTTCGGCATATTTGTCGAAGAAGGATTGTTGGGCAAAGCAGAATACAGTGCTTAGCGCCAGTAATAGGGTCAGAATGTATATACGTTTCATATTATTCATTGATTTTATTCAGTTGTTTTTGGATACTTTTTTCTACTCTCTCGGTGGTTTCCTGTAAGGTTTCCATTTGTTGCATTCCCTTGTTCAGTGCGATGGAGAAATGCGCCAATGCCTTTTGTGCCTCCATGTATGCTTCTTCGGGGGTGGCACAAGTGTCTTTTCTGACGGGAGTGGGCTCATACAGATACCAGCCGAACGATATTACAATCAGTATACTGGCGGCAATGCTTCCTATCCATTGCAGATGGCGGATGCGTGTACCCCGTTGTAACTTCAGCGTGCGTTGCTCGCTTGTTTCCCAATGGTCGATGGTTTTCGACAAGCGTTTTTCCAAGCCTTCAGGAATGGTTGCATCGCCGGCCGATGCCTGTAGTTGCAGGAACATCTCCTTTTCGGCCAACAGATGGGCAGGCACTTCCTCCTCTGTAAAGAAACGTTTCAGTTCCTTTTCCTCGGCTTCTGTGGTCTCGGCGTTGTAGTAACGCTCCAACAGTTCATTGATTTTATCTGTTCTCATAGTTCCTGATAGCATTGAATTGTTCACGTATCTTTTTTCTTGTCCGGCTCAATAGCACCCGTATGTTTACGGCCGAAAGTCCGGTGGCTTGTTCTATCTCTTCCATGGAGCATTCCCGTACATCGCGCATTACGATTACTTGCCGTTGCTGGTGGGGGAGTGTGCTGATGATTCGCTTCACCTGACTGACCTCATCCTTCAGCTCCACTTCACGCATCAAGTTGCTTTCTTCCGCTATGCTCAGTTCCTCGGGTGGTCGGTTGTCCTCATCCAGTCGGGCGGTTCTCAGTGCGTCAAAGCATAAGTTCTTGGTCAGAGTCACACAGTACGCCTCCATGTTCCCGATGTTTGGTGGCAGTTCCTCCCTTTTCTTCCATAGCTTCAGGTAAGTCTCCTGCACCACATCCTCGGCATCCTGGGCATTTCCCATTAATCGGAAAGCCACTCGGTATAGCTTCTGATGATAAGGCAGGAACCTCCGTTTGAAATCATTTGCGTCCATCAATCATTATTTTGTCGTCATTGATTATGGCTTGGATGTCCTCCTTCTTTATTGTTCCCTTTATCATGACGAGGGCACAATCTCCTTCTCCGGAGGTCATTATCAGTAATTCGCGTATGGTGTCATCCTTCAATTTGGCTATTATCTTCACATTCTCTCCGTCCTGCTTGGCCTGTATCCACGTTTCGTAACCGTTCGTGTTCAGTTTGGCCACCTCTTTGGTGAAGCGTTCCTTCACTTCTTGGGGGCTCTCTTCCAAATCGAGCACTTTTAACGAATTGACTCCTTTTATGAGCGGATTGCTTTTATCGTCTTCGTCCATAAACAGACGGGCGAATTTGATGAGCAGTGGCGATACGGTAACACTTTCCACTCCCTTTTCATCTTTGAAATAGTTGTACAGCGCATCCACGTTTTGTGCGAATCCTGTCTGGCAAGTCATTATCACGATGAGTGCAAATACTATTTTCTTCATGGTCCTTTTGTCTTTCATTAATCGTTTAAAATTCTTTTCTCGAAGCGCTTTCAATGACATAGACGGGAGTTTGCCGAAAGTTGTTACAAAGATAATG
>CAZFDP010000305.1:0-2137 GCA_964518185.1 uncultured Phocaeicola sp.
ATCGAAATGGAACGCAAGAAGCAAGCCGATGCCGAAAGCAAGATTGCTTCACTGAAAGAAAGCATTGCTGCTCTGAAGAAATAAGTAATTAAAAAGAAACTGTATCATCAATATAATTTAGGCACGGATTACACGGATTTCACGGATAAATTTAATGTAAGCATACACTAAAAACCGTGTTAATCCGTGTAATCCGTGCCTTAAAAAAGTGGATATGTTTTCGACATACCCACTTTCTAATTATTTATTTCTCTAAAAGTTCTTTTAGGAAAGCATCCAGTTCCTCGTCCAACCCCTTCAGCAGTTCACCACTAATGAGCATGGTCTCCTCATCATCGACCAGCAACAGTTCGGCCACGGTTTCCTTTTCCTCATCAACCATCACCAAGGAATAAGGTTTCATCAAACTCAAGTGATTGAACAAGCCCTCGTTCCGCAAGGTATTCAAGACTTGCTTCAATTGAGGTTCCACAGATTCAAAAAATTCCTCGGGAGTACAATTCACCCAATCTTGTACAACTGTGCGCGACAATTCCTCCTCATCGTCATTATAGATTATCAATTCACCTGTTTCCTGTACCGGTTGCAAATGAATGTCAGTAACGATGTTTTTTTCTTCATCCGTAAGGTATCTTCCCAATGCTTTCTTCACTACATTGACTATGGAAGAATGTGACTGTCCGCTTAATTTCATATCCTATTATTGTTAATGAGGCTCAAATATACAAAAAAAACAATTCGCTCAAGAATTTTTCCACTTATTTATCATCAAAACGGTTCATCTGTATCCGTAACTGCCGATATTTCTTGGCAAAAGAATCCATTTGCACCTGATAGGTACGGACTACAACTCCATCTACCGTTTCGGGTTCTATCAATTCGGCTGCTTCTTCGATGTATTTCTTTGCCTGTCTAAAATCACCCTGCATTTCATAATACAAGGCTATATTATATGCGGCCCTCATCTTCGGCTGGCCCTTCTTGGTATCGTATACTTTTTTCCATAACAAATAGGCTTCGTCCCAATTATGTTCACGCACATACACTCCGGCATCGCGCATCTCTACCGAACCGCCATCAAAATAATTACGGGCAACTTCCTTCCAAGAAGGCAACAGATAAGGCACCAATATAGAGGCTGCAAACTCGGACGATTCTTTTACAATCCGGGTGAAAGTGAGCGAAGGACCAGGTTCCCAAAAGATGGTATCTTGTTTGTTTACTCTGAAGATGGGCTTGTTACGATTGGGTACATAGGCTCTCAATACAGTAGAAATGGAACCATCGAGCACTGGAGTAAGGTAACCATGCATGGAATTCTCTTTCAACTCTATATGAATCCGTTCGATAGAAAGCAACATATCCACCCCTAACTTATCAAGCCACTCATTGGCTGTATTCTTGGACAAGACATTTCCTTGCCATTCTTTCTTTATTTCCTGACGATTTTTCAGTGAGACCTGCAAATCGCACAAAACTGAATCGCAGATAATTACTTCGTCAAAATAACCGGTACCGGCAATTTCCTGAGCCAACATCTCGGCAGCTACCTTTCCGTCACCTTCCAATATCCCGGCAGTTTGGGACAATTCCTTTTCATCTCCTATTATAACAGGCATATTATTGACAATACCCACTCTCCTGACTTCTTCCGGAAAACTGATTTCACCTGCTTCCAGTTGGTCAAAATACAACGTATTTATGGTTCGGCACGATGTGAATATAGCTACATAGGCCACACACATAGCCAAGTATAAAACATTCTTCATAATTGCATGATTCTTCATTTGGAACAAAGTTAAGGCTTTTCGCAGTAATAACAAGGCTATGCAGCAAAAAAAATAAGTGGATGCGCATTTTGACGCATCCACTTCCTAAATAACCTATCTAAAAAACTGTTAGATATTTCTACCGTGACAATTCTTGAACTTCTTACCACTGCCACAAGGACAAGGATCGTTACGTCCTACTGTCTTTTGGGCACGAATAGGTTCACGCTTCTGCTCGCGAGTATCACGACCGGCAGCTGCCTGTTGGTTAGGATCATTCAAATCCTGCTTGGTTTCCTGATACTGCTGACGGGGAGCCGGTCTCTCGGGAGCTGCTTCGCGCACTTGTTCGGGCTCTTGTACCGGAA
>CAZFDP010000306.1:0-2136 GCA_964518185.1 uncultured Phocaeicola sp.
GTCTTTTTTCATACGTTTCTTTTGCAAACATGATATGAATTATTTAAGGTTATTATTATTTGGTGTAAAGATAAGGCTTTTCTTTGAATACTTTATGGAAGTTTGATGGAATTGTGTTATTTTTGTTTCGAAGAATTTTCTTAGGCACGGATTACACGGATTTCACGGTTATTAATTGATGTGTTCAGTCTTTAGTTATTCTTAGAGAGGAAATAATCAGTGCTATTCAGTAGCCGAGGACTAAGAAGAACCAAGGATAGACTGTGAAATCCGTGTAATCCGTGCCTAAATAATAATTAATAAATAATGCAATGAAGAAAAATCTCTTAATGATGCTGTGCTGTGTGTTTGCAGCCGCAGCGGTGTATGCCCAACACATACCGACACTGGAAGAGGCGGTATATGGCGGTTTGATTAAAACTCAAGGGGGCGGTTATGTGAACTGGATGAAAGACGGTGAGTACTATTCCAAGATGGAACGGAATGCCGAAGGAGGCATTGACGTGATGGCCTATAGCGCCAAGGACAATTCCAAGGAAGTGTTGATACCGGGCAGTAAGTTGGTGAATCCCGAAACCGGGAAGCCTATTCCGGTACGTAGCTTTACATTCAGTGATGACAACCAGAAGGTATTGATTTATACCAATACCCGTCAGGTGTGGCGCTACGATACCCGTGGTGACTATTGGGTACTCGACATTCAAAGCGGCAAGTTGCAGCAATTGGGCAAACACTGCCCGGAAGCGACCTTGATGTTTGCCAAGTTCTCGCCCGACGGTACCAAGGTGGCATACGTATCTCAAAACAACATTTATGCCGAAAACTTGGCCGATGGTAAGGTGACAGCATTGACAACCGACGGCAGCAACTTGATTGTAAACGGTACCTTCGACTGGGTATACGAAGAAGAATTCAGTTGCCGTGACGGTTTCCGTTGGAGTCCCGACAGTAAGTTCATTGCTTACTGGCAGAGCGACACCGAAGGAACCGGTTGGTTTGATATCATTAATAATGTAGATGCCTTGTATCCTACTATCCAACGTTTCCCTTATCCGAAGGCAGGTACTACCAACTCGGCCGTGAAGGTGGGTTATGTATCAGTGGAAGGTGGTGTAACAACTTGGGTGAACATTCCCGGTGATGCCCGTGAACATTACATTCCCCGTATGGAATTTATTCCAGGTTGTAACGAACTCTTTATCCAGCAGATGAACCGTCCGCAGAATACTAATAAGGTATGGACAGTGAAGATGGGTGAAACGGAACCGGTGAACATCTTTACCGAAACTGATGCCGCCTGGGTAGAAACCAACGACAATATCCATTGGTTGAAAGGCAACAAATACTTTACTTGGGAAAGCGAACGCAGTGGTTATCGTCACTTGTACCGTGTGAGCCGTGACGGTAAGGAAATCATTCCTATTACAAAGGGTGATTTTGACTTTATTCACGAAGTGGGTATAGATGCCCAAAAGGGATTGGTTTATTTCATCGCATCGCCCGATAACTTTACACAACGTTATCTGTATCAAGCCAAATTGTTCGGCAAAGGTGAAGTGAAACGTTTGAGTCCGATAGACCAGGCCGGACAGCATAGTTATAGCATGTCGCCTACAGGCAAATGGGCAGTACATACATTCAGTAATACGGAAACTCCACCGGTAATCGATATGGTTTCGTTCCCTGGTCATAAGAGTGTACGTGTAATTACCGACAATGCCGAAGCCAAGCAGCAATATCAGGCTTTGGGCTTACAGCCGAAGGAATTCTTCAAGGCACGTTCGGGCGAATTGATGCTTGACGGTTGGATGATCAAGCCGGTAGACTTTGACCCGAACAAGAAATATCCGGTAGTACTTGATATCTATGGTGAACCGGCCAGCTCTACCGTACAGGATGTATGGGGTGGCGGCAGTTTGTGGCACCAGCATTTGGCCAATCAAGGTTATATTGTAATGAGTATAGACAACCGTGGTGCCAATACCCCTCGTGGCCGTGAATGGCGAAAGTGCATCTATGGCGAAGTGGGAACTTTTGCTTGTCAGGACCAGGCACAGGCCATTCAGGATTTGGGCAAGCAATATTCGTTCATCGACTTGAGCCGTATCGGTGTAACCGGTTGGAGTGGTGGCGGTA
>CAZFDP010000307.1:0-2125 GCA_964518185.1 uncultured Phocaeicola sp.
AAATTGTCGATTTTGCCGGTAGTGATGCCTTCCTATCGGATAAGGAAATGGCAGAGATGGCTCCCGTTGTGCATATTCCTACTTGCATGGGGGCGGTGGTGGTTGCTTACAACCTTGACGGTGTGGAAGAACTGAAACTGACTGGCGAACTTGTGGCCGATATTTTTGCCGGTGAAGTAAAGATGTGGAACGATGCCCGTTTGACGGAATTGAATCCGGATGTAACACTCCCGAATGAGCCGATTATCCCTGTCTATCGTTCGGATGGTTCGGGTACTACCTTCGTATTCACTGATTACCTGACTAAAGTAAGTCCGATGTGGGCATCAAAGTATGGGACAGGAAAATCGGTAAACTTCCCGTCGGGACAGGCCGCAAAGGGTAATCCGGGAGTGGCCGGTGTCATCAAGCAAACCAAAAACACCATTGGTTATGTGGGTTCAGAATATGCTTTTGCTCAGAAAATACCCTACGCAAGCATTCAAAACCGGCGAGGTGAGTTTGTATTGCCTTCTTCGGCTTCCATCTCAGCCGCAGCATCGGGTGCCATTCCAACCGATACTCGTACTTCAATAACCAATGCTGATGCCGAAGGGGCCTATCCCATTTCAACCTTTACGTGGATAATTATCTACAAGGAACAGAACTATTCCGATCGTAGCAAGGAACAGGCTGTAGCAACGCTCGATTTATTGAAGTACATTCTTTCTGACGAAGCTCAGGGTATCACATCGGAAGTACACTATGCTCCACTGCCAGACAAAGCAAAGGAATTGAGCTTGACTAATCTGAAGACCGTTACCTATGACGGAGAAACCATACTGAAATAATCAGGATAACGATGAACGATAAACTGTACAAAGTCCTATTGTTCGTGGCGGCAATGCTGATGCCGATAGTGTGCGGGGGCGTAATTTATGCCCTCGTCACTGATGCAGATGCTGCTTTCGAGCATTTCGGCTTTTTCCAATTTCTCGCATCCAAAGAATGGAGCTATACCGAGGGAGCCGAACAATATGGAGCGTTACCCTTCATTACGGGTACGCTGATGACTACAGTGTTGGCACTCATCTTTTGCATACCGTTTTCATTGCCCGTGGCTCTCTTTGTCGGAGAATATTTCAAAGGAACCAAAGTGGCATCGGTATTAAGTACCGTAACCGATTTGTTGGCAGGTATTCCTTCCATTATTTATGGTCTGTGGGGGTTCTATACATTGCGCCCACTGATTATGGCTTTCCATATCTCACCACAAGGCTCGGGAGTGTTAACCGCATCGCTGGTTCTGGCCATTATGATTGTACCCTATGCCGCCTCGTTGAGTGCCGAATTTATCAAGATGGTTCCTAATGATTTGAAAGAGGGTGCCTATAGTTTAGGCGCAACTCATGCCGAGGTAATTCGTAAGGTGGTATTTCCGGTGGCAGGTTCGGGTATATTCTCTTCATACGTGTTAGCCATTGGTCGTGCATTGGGTGAAACCATGACGGTAACGATGCTTATCGGCAATACCAACAACATCCCCGAGACCATCACATCAACAGGAAATTCCATGGCATCCATCATTGCCAACCAGTTTGGCGAGGCCTCCGATTTGCGTTTCTCTTCTTTGATAGCCATTGGTCTGGTATTGTTTCTGATTACGGCAATCATCAATATGATAGGGAAAATAATGATTAAACGTGCAAGAATATCTTAAATATGACACATTTGAAAATCAAACATCGTTTGGCAAAGGATAAAGCCATGTTATGGATAGTCTGCTTGTTTGCAGCACTTACGGCCGTTCCTCTTTTTGCCATCTTGGGCGAGGTGCTGCTTCGTGGTTATGACCAACTTTCGTGGTCTTTCTTTACGGAGCCTACTCCCACTGCCTATAAGGCGATGAAAGCCATTGAGGCAGGTGAACCTATCCCCGGTGGTATTGCCAATGGTATCATCGGAACCATGATGATGCTTGGCATGGCTGCTGTTTTTGCCGTACCGACGGGTATTCTGTGCGGAGCTTTCTTGGCAGAAAATTCCAAAAGTCGTTTTGCTCAAACCGTCAGTTACCTTACCGACTTGTTACAAGGTACACCATCGGTCATTATCGGTATCGTTACCTATATCTGGGTGGTTGTCC
>CAZFDP010000308.1:0-2105 GCA_964518185.1 uncultured Phocaeicola sp.
AACCGGGTCATTTGGCTATTTCCGGTCAAGATGTATACAACATTGGACGGGTGAAGAATAGAGGTTATGAATTTGATGTTCGTTGGAATCATACTGTAAACAAATTCAATTATCACATTTCGGCCAATTATTCATTTGCCCGTAGTGAAATTATAGAAGATGGTTCCATTAAAGACCCTAACAATCCACATTTGTGGTCTACCGGACATCCGGTAAGTACCCGTTGGGGATATTTGTTCGAAAAATTCTATTCTACCGAAGAGGATTTGAATAATGGCCCGCATTTGGGCGTACCTTCTTTAGGTGAAGCCAAATATGTGGATGTCAATAAAGATGGTGTTATCAATACAGACGATAAGGTAGCTATAGGTTACCCTGAAATTCCTGAAATAAACTATGGTGTCAATTTAGGCTTCTCATACAGTGGCTTTGATTTCTCTTGTTTGTTCCAAGGAGCTGCAAATACCACCAAGATGTTGGATGGTATATTCAGAAGACCGTTCTATAACAATCAGGGTTGTCCCTCATTTGTTGAAGATGAACGTTGGACTCCTGAAACAGCAGAGACAGCTTTACGTCCGAAACTGACATTGGCCTATACAAGTATGAGTTATGAGACTTCTTCACTTTGGGCACGCGACGGATCTTATTTGAAACTCCGTAATGTGGAATTTGGTTACACATTCTCATCCAGCCAATTAGCTCGTATTTTTGGTAGTCGTAAAATCAATTCTATGCGTTTGTATGTAAGCGGACAAAATTTGTATACATGGGATAAACTGAAGTTTGTAGACCCAGAATCACAGACAGCTTCTTACAAATATCCTCAATTGAGAGTCATTAATGCGGGTTTGTCTTTAAATTTCTAAATTAGGATTCATTATGAAAAAAATATTATTTCTGATACCATTATGGGGGCTGTTGACAATGGTTACCGGTTGTAGCGACTTTATGGAATTTCCCCCAGCTGCAAATTTTAATCGTGATTCCGTGTTTGCCAAATACACGAATGTGGAACGTTTGGTATACGACTTGTATTCCCGACCGGTTCCAATGAATTTCGATACCCGTAGTTTTGGTTCCTCGGGTACTCGATTGAACGGTGGCTCCTTTGCAAGTTCCATTACCGATGAAGGTCAGGCTTTCCATGTACAGAGCGGATACCATGTACAGCAATATTATAAAGGAAATGTGGATGCAAGTTTTTCGGCTTCTTGGTCAAGTTCTTTCCGTGGAGAAGATGATTATCTGACAAAATGGGAGACTATCCGTAAGGCATATGTCTTGCTCGAAAATGTAGATAATGTTCCGGATGCAACATTCGAACAAAAAGAACGTATCAAAGGTGAAGCAAAATTGATGATTGCTACCGTCTATTTTGAAATGTTCAAACGATATGGGGGGGTACCTATTATCCGCAAATCATTTACCGGTGCAGAATCAATGGAAGAAACCAATGTAGGACGTGCCACTTTGCAGGAAACCTACGATTTTATTCTGGAACTTCTTGACGATGTCATCAATAATTATTCGGACTATATTCCGGCCAATTATAACAATCTGCCTCATGAATTCGGACGTTTCCCCATGGCTTTTGCCTATGCCTTGAAAGCACGATTCTTGTTGTATGCGGCAAGCCCGCTTTTCAATACAGATAAGCCATATTCTTCAGAATTGGGAGAAAACTCCAATCTCATCTGTTTCATGAAGTATGATAAGGAAAGATGGAAGTTGGCGGCAGATGCGGCTACACAGGCTATCAATTATTGTACCGCCAATGGTTATCAGTTGGTAGACGATCCGACTGGAAGAGACAATGCGAATAACTATTCCATTGCAAACATCCAATATCCTTCCAAAGGAAATACCGAAGTCATTTGGGGCAACATACAGAGTGCTAATGGTACTAACTGGCAATATTTTACCTTGGTCAGAGGAATTCCCAGTACCTATGGTTATGCCACAAACTTAGTGCCATTGAATCAAGTGGAAAGATATGAACTGAATACGGATACTCCGTTACAATATAGGAATTGGAACCAACAGCAGTCTTTTGAAACAAACATTTCGTCATCCGACACGCCTGCTCAGGCAAAAGTGAAGTT
>CAZFDP010000309.1:0-2094 GCA_964518185.1 uncultured Phocaeicola sp.
TCAAATATCTGTTCCTTGATGAGATACAGAATATAGAAGGCTGGCCATTGTTTGTCAATCGATTGCTTCGCCAGAAAACACACCTGTTTATTACAGGTTCTAATTCTAAATTGCTCAGTAAGGAATTGAGTACACATCTGACAGGAAGAAATAATAAGGTGGAACTCTATCCTTTCTCATACTCCGAGTATTGTGCAATGAAAAAGATAGATACCACTTCGCTATCAACGAAAGCTAAAGGTATTCGCAAAAGTACCTGTGTTGTTTATATAGGTCTGTACAGTTATGATAATATATGGGGTGTGTTGGTAATCAGTGGCGAGTGTAAGATGCAAGTAAAGTTCCAAAATTCTTTTTGTGAAGTGTAACTTTCACTAAGTTTCATGGATTTTCCTTCTATTTCCCGAATGTGCTTTGCTTTTGCGGGAGTTGATTCCAAAAATGTCCTGACTTTTTTGGAATTGATTCCGAAAATATCCTAACTTTTTTGGAAAACTGTTGTTAATGACTTATCTTTGTGCAGATAATAACCCCAATTATGATAACAAGAACTTTAGAAAAAAACATTCTCCCTCTATTGGGTGATAAGAAGGCACTCATTATTATGGGAGCACGTCAGGTGGGAAAATCAACTTTGCTTCAGCAGATACTTGCAGAGCGTAAGGATGTGGTATGGATGAATGGTGATGAAATGGATATACAAGAACTTTTTCGCGAAATGACTTCTACACGAATCCGTGCTCTATTGGGAGATAAAAAACTACTTGTCATTGATGAAGCACAACGTATTCAGGATATAGGACTTCGGATAAAGTTGATAACAGACCAAATTCCTGAAGTACAAGTCGTAGCTACAGGTAGCAGTTCATTTGAATTGGCTGCTAAAGTAAATGAACCGTTAACCGGTAGAAAGCGGGAATTCAGGATGTTTCCTTTAACATTTCAAGAAATGGTTGGACATACAAGCTTTATGGAAGAAGTGAGAATGATTCCGCATAGGCTGGTGTATGGCTATTATCCGGAAGTGGTTTGTAATCCAGGAAATGAACGAAATGTGTTGAAAGAATTGTCGGATAGTTATTTGTATAGAGATATCCTTTCACTTGATAATATAAATAAACCCGATAAACTGGTACGTTTGTTGAAAGCATTGGCATTGCAGATAGGAAACCAAGTGTCTTATAATGAAATAGGAAATCTGATAGGGCTTGACTCCAAAACCGTAGAACGATATGTTGATGTGTTGGAAAAATCGTATATTGTATTCAGACTCAATAGTTTTTCTCGAAACTTACGCAATGAACTGAAAACGGTAAGGAAGGTTTATTTTTGGGATATGGGTATTCGGAATGCAGTTGTTGGCAATCTTGCACAGGTGGAGAATCGGACAGATGTAGGTAATCTGTGGGAAAATTTTGTGATAGCTGAACGGTTGAAACAAAATATGTATAAGAATAGCTTTGCACAATCATGGTTTTGGAGAACTCGTCAGCAAAGTGAAATTGACTATATTGAAGAAGAAGACGGGCATTTGTTGGCTTTTGAATTTAAGTGGAATGAACGGAAAGGTAATGTAAAGTGTCCGGATGCTTTCAGTAAATCATATCCGGAAGCTGTGTTTAAGGTCATTACTCCTAAGAATATAGAAGAATTTTTAATCATCTGATACATTGACGAATTATTATCTGTATTTGAATGAGCATTTGTCCTGTATGCCTTTTCTTCTATATATTGCCGATATATGCTTCCACCCTTCCACCGATAGGTGTAACTTGCTGAGAGTGAGAAGGAAATTGGTGGAAGCAGATGTAAAAATCCCCTTCCACCCTTCCACCAAACCATATTTGCTCGGGACTGCAACACGGTAGAGGAGTTGGGTTCCGAAACCGATGTTTTCTATCGCATAAACCGATGTTTTCTCCTTCACAAAGAAGGTGTGTCGTAATTAAAAGCACCTATCACTTTGTCATTCAGAGCGAAGCGAAGACGTGTTGATGAGGACTTTGCCCGAATAATCTCGGGAACACCCTTTATGTTATCGAGATTTTTCGGACAGAGTCCTCAACAACTCGTCTTCCTCCCTTCGGTCGTCTG
>CAZFDP010000310.1:0-2088 GCA_964518185.1 uncultured Phocaeicola sp.
TGGCTGCTGCCAACATATAGGAAACTTTATTGCGTAGGCGGTTGGTATATGCTTCGATGGATTTTTTAACCGCTTCATTGTAGGGCATCTCGATGAGGGATGGAATACGCGACAAACGGTCGATATATACCGAATCGCTGACTGTAGGATTAGTGGCAGTCGACTGGCAATCCTTATTGGGTGAAATCAGGTTCTTTGACTGCCAATCCCAATATAGACTATCCATGTCTGTTTCCATACTTTCAGGCAAGTCGATGACTTCTT
The DNA here is from genome assembly GCA_964518185.1 of uncultured Phocaeicola sp. GTDB lineage: Bacteria > Bacteroidota > Bacteroidia > Bacteroidales > Bacteroidaceae > Phocaeicola. The sequence goes on from CAZFDP010000310.1 coordinate 265, forward strand.
CTTTCCCGTCCTTATTATGAACGGTTATGGTTTGAACTTGTGCGTTTACTCCGCAGAAACCGAATAAAGATAATATTCCTATCAGATAGTTTTTCATGTAATAATGGATAATTAAAATTTAAGGCTGCATTGCAAACCTACAGAATTGTAAGTCTTGCTACGCCCATCGTTGAATAGAACGGGCTCTACCTTCAGACCGATGTCTTTGGATATGTCAAAATTGGACAATTCGGCATCAACATAGGCGTCAATGACTGATAGAAGGTATACTCCTATGAAACAAAATATACTTAAATCGCGCTGACGGCGATACAAGTCTTTTCTCTTCTTAAATATTTCTTGATAACGTGATTCCTGTCCGCTGATGTTGGCACTGGGCGGCAGAAAATCTTCATAACTCTTGGTGTTTGGGTCATCGTCCATAATGTCCAGATAGGCTTGTGAGTAGTCTTTGTACATTTGCCCGTTCCAACTCAAGGCGTATGCACATCCTACAAACCCACCATAAACCAGCGGAAGTTTCCAATACTTCCGGTTGTAAATTTGTCCGGCTCCGGGAATTACCATAGCCAACCATACAGCCCGGTTGGGGTTGGGGGTGAATCGTTCTTTGGGAATAGTCAGCTGCTGTTGGGCGGAATCGGTCTGTAAAAGCAGGGTTGTGGTATCTACCGGTGCTTCCAATTCCTTCAGTTGCTGCTGGTTTCTACGTCCAATGCTGTCGGTGGTTAAAAGCAAGGAATCTTGTGGGATAACCTGTTTCTGTATAGAGTCTCTTGAAATACCTTGTCTTCTTTGTAATGCCTTTTGGGCATATCCATTCATACTTCCCGGTCCAAAGAGTCCGAGAAGTAGAATGATGCAGAGCTGATATGTAAATAGTTTCTTTTCCAATTTAGTCGTTTTTCTTTAATGAATCAAGGATTTCCATGATTCGTTCCAAATCTTCTTCGTTGTTGAATGGAATACTGATTTTGCCTTTTCCTTTCGAACTACGTGAAAGTTGTACCTTTGCTCCAAAGAATCCGCATAAATGCTTTTGTAACATGACGTACTCTTCCGGTAATTTGTTGCCGGTAGGACGTATTTTCTTGCCTCCGCTGTCGATGGACTCACCGCTGGCCAATGCCTTGACTATCTCTTCTACTTTTCTGACAGAATAGTCGTGAGCCTTAATTTCATTGAAGATACGGATTTGTGTCTTAGGGTCGTTCAATGAAAGTAGTGCACGGGCATGTCCCATATCTATCTCCTTGTTTTTCAACGCAACTTGAATGGTAGCCGGTAACTTTAGCAAGCGCAGGTAGTTGGCTATGGTGGTGCGCTTTTTACCAACCCGTTCGCTGAGCCGTTCTTGAGTCATGGCATATTGTTCCATCAAGTGCTGATATGCCAAAGCTATTTCCAAAGAATTCAGGTCTTCGCGCTGGATGTTTTCCACCAATGCCATTTCCATAACGTTCTCGTCATCGGCTGTACGGATGTAAGCCGGTACGGTCTTCAGACCGGCTTGAATGGAAGCACGGTATCTTCTTTCTCCGGCAATGATTTGGTACGAATTGTCGTTCATCTTGCGGAGGGTAATGGGCTGAATGATGCCTATTTCGGCGATGGAGTCGGCCAATTCCTGCAAAGCTATGGGGTCAAACTCGCGGCGTGGCTGGTTGGGATTGACGGAAATCTTGCTCAGTTCTATCTCGTTGATGGAAGAAGAACCGGAGGTCTTGACTTCTTCGGTCGATATCAGCGCATCGAGTCCGCGTCCTAAAGCAAATTTCTTCTGTACTGCCATGGTTGTTATGCGTTACGGGTAATAATTTCTTT
>CAZFDP010000311.1:0-2088 GCA_964518185.1 uncultured Phocaeicola sp.
CTGGAAAAACAGGACCAGAATCTGTTGTGTTACCATTACACCATAGTCCAATCTTACCATCAGAGCACCCCTCCGATTTTGACGATGCAAAGATACGGCTTTTTTCATTCCCCACAAACTTTTTCCGAGTTTTTTTATATTATTTTCGCTTCCGCTTTTCATTTAAAGAGATTTTGCATCTTTTTTTTCGTCGAGTAAATAAAACCAAGTATCTTTGCGCTTTGTTTTGTCGAAACAACGAAATAAACAACTATCGTTTAAAGGAATAAAAATGAATCAAACTAAGGAATTAGTAAAAAGAATAACCGAAGGAATACAGGAAAAGAAAGGAAAGAATATCATTGTAGCCAACCTGACAGGAATAGAAGATACCATCTGTCAGTATTTTATCATTTGTGAAGGAAATACTCCCAACCAACTGACAGCCATTGCCGAATCAGTGTATGACTACGTACGCGAAAAGACCGGAGAAAAGCCATTTGCCGTAGACGGCCTGCAAAATGCACAATGGATTGCTATAGACTACAGTGATGTTATGGTACACATTTTCCTGCCCGAAACCAGAGAGTTCTACAATCTGGAAAACTTATGGGCAGACGCCAAACTAACCCCAATTCCCGACATTGATTAATATCTATTATATATTATGGAAGAAAACGAAAAGAAACCTAAAATAAACATGCCCCGCTTTAATTTAAGTTGGTTGTATATGTTCATTGCACTGACTATAGGATACCTCTATTTTACAGGTGAAGAAGGTGGAATAAACAAACAAGTGTCTTATACCGAATTCAAGGAAATGGTAAACAAAGGCTATGCCGATAAAATCATTGCCTATAATGACAATACTGTAGACATGTTCATCAAGCCTCAACACATTAAAGAGGTTTTCAAGGAAAATGCAGACAAAGTAGGTAGAAGTCCTTCTATACATATCGAAGTAGGTTCCATAGAATCATTGGACAAATTCATGGAAAAGGCTCAGGAAGAAGGTAAATTTACCGGTTCTATCAGCTATGAGAAGAAAAGCGATATGTTTGGTGCCTTGTTCTGGAATATCGCTCCTCTGATTTTCATTGTAGCCATTTGGATATTTATCATGCGCCGAATGAGTGGAGGTGTAGGAGGCGGTGGAATGAATCCGTTCAATGTTGGAAAAAGCAAAGCACAAGTATACGAAAAGGGCGACCAAAACAACCGCATCACTTTTAAGGATGTGGCAGGACAAGAAGGCGCCAAACAAGAAATTCAAGAAATTGTAGACTTCTTGAAACAGCCTCAAAAATATACAGAATTGGGAGGAAAGATTCCCAAGGGCGCATTACTCGTAGGCCCTCCGGGGACCGGTAAAACTTTATTGGCCAAGGCTGTAGCCGGTGAAGCGGATGTTCCGTTCTTCTCCATGTCGGGTTCCGACTTTGTAGAAATGTTTGTGGGTGTAGGTGCTTCACGTGTACGCGACCTTTTCCGTCAGGCCAAGGAAAAGGCGCCATGTATCATTTTCATAGACGAAATTGATGCTGTAGGTCGTGCCCGTAGCAAAGGCCCCAACATGGGAGGTAATGACGAACGCGAAAGTACATTAAACCAATTACTTACCGAGATGGATGGATTTGGCACCAATAGTGGTGTCATTATTCTGGCTGCTACCAACCGCGCAGACATTTTGGACAAAGCACTGCTCCGCGCCGGACGATTTGACCGCCAGATTCATGTTGATTTGCCCGATTTGAATGAACGTAAAGCTGTATTCGAAGTCCATTTGAAACCGTTGAAACTCGATCCATCTGTCGATGTGGATTTATTGGCTCGCCAAACACCCGGATTCAGCGGTGCCGATATAGCCAATGTATGTAACGAAGCGGCTTTGATTGCCGCACGCCATCAAAAGACAGCTGTAGGCAAACAGGACTTCTTAGATGCCATTGACCGAATTATCGGTGGTTTGGAAAAGAAAACCAAGATTATGACTGCCGCCGAAAAGCGCACCATCGCCCTTCACGAAGCCGGCCATGCTACTCTTTCATGGTTCTTGGAACATGCCAATCCCCTTATCAAGGTCACTATTGTTCCCCGCGGCCGCGCTTT
>CAZFDP010000312.1:0-2076 GCA_964518185.1 uncultured Phocaeicola sp.
AGGTATTCCTGTCCGAAAGTCATCCAGAAACGGGCTCTTTTCAGTGTAGGATAGTTCTTTACCAATGACTCCAATTCTTCGTGATAAATGAGGTATGATTCCCGTTCGCCTATTTCCGGATAGTTAAGTGGTTGATGAATTTCGTGTGGCTCAGTGGTAACCCATTGTCCGTTTTCATAATAGCGTCCTTTTTGAGTTACTTCACGAATGTTGATTTCCGGGTTGAAATTGGTGGCGAAAGCCATGCCATGATTTCCGGCATTGCAATCTACAATATCCAAATAATGGATTTTATCAAAGTGGTGCTTGGCTGCATAAGCAGTGAAGATGGCCGATACCCCTGGGTCGAATCCGCATCCTAAGATGGCGGTAAGTCCTTTTTCCTTAAAACGGTCTTGATAGGCCCATTGCCAACTGTATTCAAAATGTGCCTCGTCTTTTGGCTCATAGTTGGCCGTATCCAGATAATTCACTCCGCATTCCAAACAAGCATCCATAATGGTCAGATCCTGGTAAGGAAGTGCCACATTAATTACAATGTCCGGTTGGAAGGAGCGCATTAACTGTATCAAGTCCTGTACATTGTCAGCATCTACTTGTGCTGTCTTTATTCTGCCACCACCTATTGCTTCTGCAATCTGGTCGCATTTCGATTTTGTACGACTTGCCAACATGATGTCTGTAAAGACGCTGTCTTGTGCAACTTTGTGTGCCACTACTGTTCCTACTCCACCGGCACCGATAATTAAAACTTTTGACATTTTAGATTATTAAGTTATTATAGATGCAGGGTACAGAATTGAGGACCCTGCGGACTCAGTATTTGTGAAAGTTCATACTTAAGAATTGATAGATTAATTTGGCAGCCAAGAAATCGGGTGCCTTGTTATATTCATTGGGACAAAGTTCTACCACATCAAGCCCTATCACCTCATGGTTTTGGGTAACGATGCGAAGCAAGTCCATTAATTGTCTGTAGGTTAGTCCATCGGGCTCGGGAGTACCTGTTGAAGGCATATAGGCCGGGTCGAGCACATCCAGGTCGATGGTGATGTATACTTTTTCTTTCAGCTGGGCTGAAACCTGTTGCATCCAATCTGCTTCTGTGTGAATACGGTGGATATAAAATGTCCGTTCAGGGCAGATGTTCTTCTTTTCTTCGATGGCCGAACTACGGATGCCTACTTGCGTAATGCTGTCGCAAACCTCCTTGGCGCGTGCCATTACACAGGCATGGTTGTGCGATGAACCTTCGTATTCATCGCGCATATCAGAGTGTGCGTCGAGTTGAAGAATAGAAAAATGAGGATAATGTTTGGCGGCTGCCCGGAAGGCTCCGATACTTACTGAGTGTTCTCCTCCAATCAATACGGGGAACTTACCATCGGTAAAGATGGTTCCCATGCGTTGCTGCACATCGGCCGACATGCTTTCGGGGCTGTCATTCGTGAGCACGGGGGGCAGTGTAGCGATACCCCACTTATAGACTTCCGAATCGGTCTCTATATCATAAAATTCCAAATTATAGGAAGCTTCCAACAAAGCTTCAGGTCCTTTGTCCGCACCTTTCATCCAAGTGCTTGTCCCGTCATACGGTACAGGAAGTATTGCTATTGCAGCTGTTTCGTACATGGTTTCAGCAGCTGTAAAGTCCCCATATCTTTTCATTTTCTATTTTGGCATAAAAGTCAAATTGAATGTATTCTTTTAAAATGAGTAACAAAGAAAATGCATTTGTTTGAATTTAGTAGCTTTTTGTGTATTAATAATTGTTAAGTGGTGATTTTTATCCTGTCAACCATTTGCTTCCCGGAAGGTAACAGATAAACGCAAATTCAACTAATAAATGCAACGGCATTATCGGTTTGAGATAATTTCAGTGAGCAGAGAGGGAAATTCCCTCCCTTGCTCTCCTGAATGGGATAAAAGTTGTTACTTTACTCCGTCAAACCTCCTACCGAAATCAGTTGTAAAGATGAGACATTTATTCCGAGAGCAAAGATATGGAATTTCTTTGATGCTACAAGAAGGAAAGAGTAGAAAAGATATAGCAAAGGCCATAGGTGTAAGCACCAG
>CAZFDP010000313.1:0-2008 GCA_964518185.1 uncultured Phocaeicola sp.
TCGGCTTTATCTCCTTAGGCTCAAAGAGCCGATAACTCCTTTAACTCCTTTATCTCCTGACTTTCGCACTTGCGAAAGTTGATTTATTTAGTGTTTAAAGTGACGGATTCCGGTAGTTACCATGGCTACACCATGTTCATTACAATATTGGAAAGTCAAATCATCTCTCACAGAGCCACCCGGTTGGATTACCGCTTTGATTCCTTCCTTGTCGGCTATTTCCACACAATCAGGGAATGGGAAGAAAGCATCGCTGGCCATTACCGCACCATTCAAGTCAAATCCGAACGACTTGGCTTTTTCAATTGCCTGCTTCAAGGCATCTACGCGCGAAGTCTGGCCTACTCCACTGGCCAACAGTTGCTTACCGCGAGCCAACACAATGGCGTTACTCTTACTGTTCTTCACAATCTTGTTAGCGAATAACATATCTTCCACTTCCTGAGCTGAAGGAGCCTTTTCAGTAACGGTCTTCAAATCGGCTGCTGTTTCTGTATTCAAATCCTTATCTTGTACCAATACTCCGTTCAAAGCCGAACGATATTGCAACTTAGGCAACTTCACATCCTTGCGTACCAAAATAATACGATTTTTCTTCAAGCCCAAAATCTGAAGAGCATCTACATCATAATCCGGAGCAATAATCACTTCGAAGAACAAATTGTTTATTTCTTCAGCTGTTGCCTTATCAATAACAGCATTGGTAATCAACACACCACCAAAAGCTGATACCGGATCACCTGCCAATGCATCCTTCCAAGCTTCAAGTAAAGTTGGGCGAGATGCCAAGCCACAAGCATTGTTATGCTTCAAGATAGCAAAAGTAATTTCATCGAACTCATCAATCAAATCTACGGCAGCATTAATATCGAGCAAGTTGTTATAAGAGATTTCCTTACCATGAATTTGGTCGAACATAGCATCAAGGTCGCCATAGAAGAAACCTTTTTGATGTGGGTTTTCACCATAACGAAGTTGCTTGCCTCCTTCTACAGCCTGACGGAAAGCCGATCCTTCTCCACCATCGAAGTAGTTGAAGATAGCCGAATCATAGTGGGACGATACAGCAAACGCTTCCTTGGCAAACCAACGACGTTCCTCGCGAGAAGTCACTGCACCATGTTCCATCAACATATCATAGAACGGCTTGTATTGAGCCTGACTGGCAATGATAACTACATCATTGAAGTTCTTGGCAGCCGCACGAATCAATGAAATACCACCTATATCAATTTTTTCGATGATAGCTTGTTCTTCTGCACCACTGGCTACGGTTGCTTCGAACGGATATAAATCCACAATCACCAAATCTATTTCAGGTATTTCATATTTTTCGATTTGCTGAATATCTTGTTCAAGTTCTCTGCGGCAAAGGATACCACCGAAAACTTTCGGATGCAAAGTCTTTACACGACCTCCCAAAATGGAAGGATAAGAAGTGAGGTCTTCCACTGCCTGACAGGGATAACCCAATGATTCGATAAACTGTCTTGTACCACCTGTAGACAAGAACTGTACACCTTCTTCATGCAGTTTGGTAATGATTTCGTCCAAACCTTCCTTGTGATAAACCGATACTAACGCGGTTTTGATTCTTTTTGCCTCTGACATTTTCTTTAAATTAAGTATTTGGGGTACAAAGGTATGAAATTTCATCCATCCATTCCCTATTTAAATGCTAAAATATCATTTGCAAAAGCCACTTTTGTTCGAAAATGGATTTTGTAACATAAATGTAATATATATCACATGGATTAATGACAAATCTATTCTAACTTTGCAGCGTAAAAGTAAAACAAATATCTTTTTATGGAAACAATGTTCTTGGGAATTATCGTATTCCTTTTCCTACTTGCCATCTTCGATTTGGTGGTAGGTGTCAGCAACGATGCTGTCAACTTTCTCAATTCGGCCGTAGGTTCTAAAGCGGCTTCTTTCAAAACAATCATGATTGTCGCTGCCGTGGGTATCTTTTTCGGTGCCACACTGAGTAACGGTATGATGGAAA
>CAZFDP010000314.1:0-1999 GCA_964518185.1 uncultured Phocaeicola sp.
ACAAAGTCGTGGTCATCGCTCTTGATGCGGTAATCCATGCTGAGGTCGATAATCTTCAGTTCCTCGGGCACATTGTGGCTTTCCAGAAACTTCTTGGTATCACCATGGGCTGTACAGAAGAAAAGCACATCGATTTCCTCCAACGGGAGTTCGTCGGTAAACACCAAATCGGTTTCACCATAAAGTCCTTCGTGCACGTCGGTAATCTTATTCCCCGCGTTACTGCTACTGTTTATAAACTTTATTTCCACTTCGGGGTGATTGATGAGCAGACGAATCAATTCGCCTGCCGTATAACCTGCCCCACCGATAATTCCTACTTTAATCATACTTTAAATGTTTTCTTTTTCGTCCTTATGATTAGCGTAATAAGCACGGAGAGCGGTCGAAGTTACCTTGATGAAGCCCTTGGCATCATCGGCAGTCCATCCCTTCTGCATTTCGCCATATTCACCGAACTTATTTTTCACCAGGTCGTCCTTCGATTCCACACCTACGGTAGAGAACGACAACGGACGGAGTTCGAGGATAGCTGTACCGTTCACATTACGTTGGCTTTCCTGCAACATGGCTTCTATATCGCGCATCACCGGTTCCAAGTACTGGCTTTCGTGAAGGAACATGCCATACCAGTTGGCCACTTGGTCCTTCCAGTACTGTTGCCATTTGCTCAACGTATATTTTTCAAGGAAACGGTGCGCACCGATAATCAGCATCGGAGCTGCCGCTTCAAAACCTACACGTCCCTTGATGCCGATGATGGTATCTCCCACATGCATATCGCGGCCGATACCGTATGCAGCCCCGATTTCTTCCACCTTCTGAATGGCCTTAATGGGGTCTTCAATACGTTCATCGTTCACCGCCTTCAATTCACCCTTTTCGAAAGTCAGACGAAGCAATTCGCTGCCTTCCTTGGTACAGTGCTTCAAGTAAGCGGTTTCGGGCAACCCTTGTGCAGAGTCAAGAATTTCGCCACCACAAATGGATGTTCCCCAAATACCTACATTATAAGAATACTTCAACTTGGTGAAATCGGCAAAGAATCCATTGGCATTCAAATAATCGATTTCTTCCTGACGGCTGAGTGCCTTGTCGCGGGTCAAAGTGATGATTTCCACGCCCGGAGCGAGCACCAAGAATGTCATATCGAAACGGATCTGGTCATTACCGGCACCGGTAGACCCGTGAGCAATGGCATCTGCCCCTATTTCGTTGGCATAACGGGCTATGGCCAACGCCTGGAAAATACGTTCCGAACTTACCGAGATAGGATAAGTACCGTTACGGAGCACGTTACCATACACCATGTACTTCAAGCTCTTTTCGTAATACTCTTGGGTAACGTCGAGGGTTACATACTTCACAGCGCCTAACTTGTAGGCATTCTCTTCGTTGGTCTTCAACTGTTCGGGGCTGAAACCGCCTGTATTGGCGCAAGCGGCATAAACTTCATAACCTTTTTCTTTTGCCAGATACATTACGGTGTACGAAGTATCGAGTCCACCGCTATAGGCCACCACTACCTTTTTCTTTTTTTCTTCCATTATTTCTTTTTTTTACTTATTCCTTTTTATTCGCCCTTGTCATCCTAAGCAACTTTTGTCATTCTGAGTGAAACGAAGAATCTGGATACATCCACGTTTATGCCTACAGATTCTTCACTACGTTCAGAATGACAAGAGTGAAGGAATCCATCTTTCAAATTTGGTCCTCCTCGTGCAAGGCCGGATCGTAAAGCATAGCTGTACAGATACAGAACTTACGGTCTTTCGCCACCAAGATTTCGTGGTTGGTACATCCTTCACAACCTTTCCAGAAAGCGGCATCGTCGGTCAGTTCATTGAATGTCACCGGCACATACCCCAACTCTGTATTCATTTTCATCACTGCCGCACCACTTGTCAGACTGAAAATCTTGGCTTTTGGCCAACGCAAGCGTGCCAATCGGAAAGAAGCCGTCTTTATTCGCTTGGCCAGTCCCAACCCTCTATAATCC
>CAZFDP010000315.1:0-1983 GCA_964518185.1 uncultured Phocaeicola sp.
ATGAAGGTCCTGGTAAAGAAGAAGGTACAAGTATAGGTGGTCATTGGGATACTCCTTTGGAAGCAATGAATGGTACTATCGACTTGGCGGATGCTTATTATCATCTGGACGGTAAACCAACGACAGACAAGAAAGTGTGTGAATATAATGCGGATGGGTCAGCCGATTTGTGGAATCTGAATACAGCCCGTTATGAAAATCGTGACCCTCGTTTGCGTGCCACACTCTTTATCCCGGGAATGGCATGGGGAAGTGCTGATTGGTTTTATGGAGGTGCATCAGCTTCTTATTCTACGATTTATGTAATGAAGTATTTTAATCCGTCCTTGAATTGGAGTACCTCTTGGGATGCAGGACAAGATTTCTATGTTGTGCGTTATGCAGAAGTGTTGTTGTCCTTGGCTGAAGCCTATATAGAGAAAAACTCAAATTTGTCTTTAGCGGTTGAATTGATTGACCAAGTCCGTAGTCGTGCTGGTATGCCGAAAGTGTCGGAAGTAGAAGGCAGTGGTTTGTCACAAGCGGAATTACGTGAGATAGTTCGTCATGAACGTCGTGTAGAATTGGCATTCGAAGGTTTGCGCCTGTTCGATTTGTATCGTTGGAAATCGTTAAAAGATGCGGTAGACCGTATCAATAACGAGGCCTCTACTTACAACTTCTGGTACGAATATCGCAACTATCGTGGAGAGATGGAATACGTATGGCCTATCCCACAGACCGAAATTGACTGTAATTCGCAGTTGGTTCAACATGAACTTTGGAAATAATGAATAGATTCATTCTTACAATAGGTATTATTTAGATAGCATTTGATAGGAGGATATATTCCTCCTATCAAATTGAATGTGCAATTTAAAATCATGATGTATGAATAAAACTCCTTTGTACTTTTTAATAGTATCATTGTTTATAGTGGGCATATCGTTACAAGGTTGTAATAAATCGAATATTCCCCCAAAAGGTGTAAACTACTACCTGGATTCTGAAAATGGTGATGATGCCAATAATGGGTTATCCAGAGAAACAGCATGGAAGAGTATAGCTAAAATAAAGGATATACAATTAAAACCGGGCGATAGTGTATTGTTACGAAGGGGGGCTGTTTTTGAAGGCACGATAGAAATATGTGCGCAAGGTAGCTCAGAGAATCGTATTGTTGTAGATGCATACGGAGAAGGTAATAAACCATGTGTGAAAGCACCGGATAATTCTTTGTATACTATATGCATTAAAAATTCTGATTATATAACTTTGCAGAATCTTGAAGTCATAAATACAGGCCTGGAACGTAAACCTATGCGCACAGGAGTTAAAGTGATGTGCGAAAATTATGGAACATCAAATAATATCATTCTTAATGCGTTATATATACACGATGTTAATGGTAGTTTGGTGAAAGCCGAAGGTGGTGGTAGTGGTATTTTAATAGACAGTCGTTGGGATAAGGATAGTTTGATATCTGTTTTTGATAGCTTGACTATTGAAAACTGTGTAATACGTCGTTGTGAACGTAATGCCATTATATGGAATGCTCCATGGAGTCGGAAAAATTGGCATCTAAGCACAAATACGGTGGTGCGACGCAATCTGATAGAAGAAGTTCCAGGTGATGGAATTGTTCCCATTGGCTGTGATGGAGCATTGGTGGAATACAATTTGATGCGAAATTGCCCGGCCCTTTTGCCGGATACTGAAGCTGCGGCAGGAATTTGGCCTTGGAGTTGCGATAACACAATCATCCAGTTCAACGAAGTGAGTGACCATAAAGCTCCGTGGGATGCACAAGGATTTGACTCTGATTACAATTGTACAAATACGACGATTCAATATAATTATAGTCACGACAATGATGGTGGCTTTATTTTGATTTGCAATTCGGGTGAGTCGGATCCTGCACATAACATAGGGAATATAGGTAGCATTGTCCGTTATAATGTGAGTATAAATGATGCTATCCGCCAACGTAAAACCAGAGTAGGT
>CAZFDP010000316.1:0-1976 GCA_964518185.1 uncultured Phocaeicola sp.
GCATGTATATCGACCTGCATGACCGGTTCAAGGAAAAGCGTGAGAAAGGCGAATCAGTCACCATTGATGATGACATCGTGTTCGAGATGGAACTCATCAAGCAAGTGGAAATCAACATCGACTATATCCTGGCACTCGTCGCCAAACACCGTGACGAGCTGAACGGCAACAAGGAAATCCGCGGAGCCATTGAGCGTGCCATCAGTGCCAGCCCGAACCTTCGCAACAAGCGTGACCTTATCGAGGCATTCATTGACTCCATCACACCGACATCAGACATCAACGATGACTGGAATACCTTTGTGCGTGAAAGCCAGAAGAAGGAGATTGATGCCATCATACAGGAAGAGAAACTGCGACCGGAAGAAACCTACAAGTTTATGCAGCGTTCCTTCCAGGACGGCGGCGTGCAGGAAATCGGTACGGAGATAACCACTATCCTCCCTCCTGTTTCCCGGTTCAACAAGGGCGGTGACCGCACGGCCAAGAAGAACACCGTCATTCAGAAGCTCAAGACCTTCTATGACAAGTTCGCCGACATCTCCCATGGTGTGTTCCTTTCCTTCTTTGACAAGGAGTAACCCAAGGGAAAACAAGGCAGTGTTGGTAGGTGCAAAATCTGCTCTTACCAACTAAGTAAAATATTAAATTTATATTTAGTTAAATATTCAATTATATATAAAAATGGATGCTTTATTTATATGCTTAATAGTTGTAGGTTTGGTTTGGGCATGGAACCAACACTGCAAGAATCTGTCTGAAGATAGAAAATACACTCAAATACTGGGATTGAGAAAACCAAGTAAATACGATGGCTTTGAAAGAAAGGCATGTGACCAGTTCAGGACAGAATGCAAGAAACATTCAATAGATGTAGATTCCATAAATATGCCGAATCTTTGCACCTATCTCCGTATACTGGAAAGAAAAGGCATGCACCTTGAGTTCGTAAAAGATGGACTTGTCAGATATGATGTTTCACCGGAAGAAAAGCTTATCGGAACAGAAATTTGGCAGAAACGTTGGAGTAGAATCATATTTTCACCAAACGTAGATGCCGAAGATTTCTGCGATTGCATCCTTTTCATTCTTGTAGCCCATAAGTTGAATGAATCAAAGATTAAGTGCATGGGGGATAAAGACAGTTTCGGATATATAAAGTCCAAGGATTCGTTCTATATCTATAGGGCTTTGCATATCATGCACTACCATATTTTGATTCGTGAGAATGACCCAGGCTTGAAGAATTATGAAATAAGCCAATATAAGCAGCTTATGGAAATAACGGAATGTCCGGATGATAATATTAATAAATTGATGAGACTGGAAAATCTTGCGGATATTATAGAGGGATATAACATCGGTGAATCTAATATAAGAACGGAAGGTGATTACCCGTCAATCATATATAGCGACAATATCCTTTCCGGAACTTCCGACTTGAAATGCACCGGACGGGGTGCTCATGTCGATGACGGCTGTATTGTAATCGGTACGGAACCGCCTTTCAATATGGGTATTTGGAACGAGGAAGCGGTCATTGCCGAGAATGTAATAGGAATCGAAGTGAATACCCATATCATCAATTGTGAGTACCTGTACCTATTCCTGAAACTGATGTTCCACAAGCTGAATGTCAATGGAGTTGACAAAATAAGGGTTAAACACTTGAAGAAAGAAAACATAGCTGTAGTTCCCTACCACATTCAACGTGAGATTATCAGGAAAGGAATGCCAGTAAAAGACGATGCAAAAAAGCTGGAAGCAGTATTCAGCAGCTATAACGAAGCATATCCGCTACTTCGGCTTTACTCGAAATGAATCAATAGGATAAAGAAAATAATTATAGGTTCAAACAGGAATTGTACATATGAATGTAAGCAAGAACCAAATAATCAAGAACTTTAAGAAAGAGTCCAGTCATAACTATCTGTATGAGAATCTGATTACTTATCTTCAGGTTTGTCCTGTTACGG
>CAZFDP010000317.1:0-1949 GCA_964518185.1 uncultured Phocaeicola sp.
TCCAGTCCTCAATAGGTTGACAATCGATAGTGAAAGGCCGCTCTGTGATGGAACGGCCTTTCTTTTTGCATAAAATGCTTAAAAGAAAACGGATGTTTGTGGTTTTCGGAGAGAATCTTTATATTTGCGGTGGTAATTGATTATCTGTGAGAATTATGAGCGACAAGAAACTTCCTATCGGCGTACAGAACTTTGAGAAACTACGTAATGGAGGATACTATTATGTGGACAAAACTGTCCATGTGTACAATTTGGTGAACAGAGGAAGTTATTATTTCCTCAGTCGCCCACGTCGTTTCGGCAAGAGTCTGCTTCTTTCTACCATCGAAGCCTATATGCAGGGGAAAAAGGAACTGTTCGAAGGACTTGCCATCTATGAGCTGGAAAAGGAATGGGTAAAGCACCCTATCTTTCATTTGGACTTGAACTCACAGAAATACGATACACCAGACAGTTTAGAAAAAGTATTGAATGATGCTTTGGATTATTGGGAATCACTCTATGGTGCGAGAGAATCCGAAAAAACCTTGTCTCTCCGTTTCCAAGGAGTCATCCGTCGGGCTTGTGAGAAAACCGGGCAACGAGTGGTCATCTTAGTGGACGAATACGACAAGCCCATGCTGCAAGCCATTGGTAACGAGGAGTTGCAAAAAGCTTTCCGCAATACATTGAAACCTTTTTATGGCTGCTTGAAGTCGATGGACGGATACATTAAATTGGGATTCCTAACCGGTGTAACCAAATTCGGAAAAGTCAGCGTGTTCAGTGACTTGAACAATTTGGATGATATGTCTATGGACGAGCGTTATATCGACATATGTGGTATCAGTGAAAAAGAATTGTATCATCATTTTCAGGAAGATATTGTAGAATTGGGAACCAAACTGAAACTTTCTTATGAAGATACCTGCAAGGTTCTGAAAGAACGATATGACGGTTATCATTTTTGCGAAAATACGATTGGCATGTATAACCCGTTCAGCCTGCTGAATACTTTTAAAAAGAATAAGTTGGGTAGTTATTGGTTCGAAACAGGTACACCCACTTATTTAGTGGAACTACTCCAACTCCACAACTACAGTCTGGAAAAGATGTCGCAAATAGAGACCGATGAGGATGTGCTGAATAGTGTGGATTCTTCGTCCACCGACCCTATACCGGTTATTTACCAAAGCGGATATCTTACCATCAAGGATTACGACCCGGTATTCGGCCTTTATAAATTGGGATTTCCGAACAAGGAAGTGGAAGACGGTTTCCTGAAATTCCTGATGCCCTACTATACCAGCAAGAATAAAGTGGATTCTCCGTTCGAGATACGTAATTTCGTCTCGGAAATTCTGGCGGGAAATCACGAAGGATTCCTCCGCCGTCTGCAAAGTTTCTTTGCCGACACTTCTTACGAACAGATACCGGATATGGAGATTTATTACGGTAACGTATTGTTCATTGTATTCAAACTGGCCGGCATGTATGTAAAGTCGGAATATCATACCAGTAACGGACGTGCCGATTTGGTGATGCAGACCGACAAGTACATTTATGTCATGGAGTTTAAATTGGACCGTTCGGCCGAAGAGGCTTTACAACAGATCAACGAAAAACAGTATGCTTTACCTTTTACAGCCGATAGTCGGAAGCTCTTCAAGATAGGAGTAAGTTTCTCCTCTGAAAAACGAAATATTGACCATTGGATATTGGGATAATAGGCCTTTATAGGATACAAGAACGCGGAAATAAAGAACGTAGTTTTCTTTGTTTCCGCATTTTTTGTGTTTTTACATCATGTTGATTATTAAGTTTTTATAGAAAAAAGACTTCTCTACTTTTTATCGTTCTTCATTTCTCCCGTACAATTATGGGAATATTAAAAAGCAAACGTAATTTGCTAATTATTAATAAGTTATAAGTCACCTCAAGAGGTTGGTGTTAACTTTTGTTTAACTTAA
>CAZFDP010000318.1:0-1944 GCA_964518185.1 uncultured Phocaeicola sp.
TGCAGGGCACTACAGAATATCGTACCGAGTTTGTTGCCGATGAAATGGACTATCGCGAAATTATCCATCCCAAGCATAATTGGCAGCAAGAAGACCTGACCTTTGTGGCAGCCCCTTACTATCAGGTTTTCAAGGAAAAATTCGGTTTCCTTCCTAACCTCAGTATTGCCGACCTTCTGTTCAATATGGGGCCGGAAAGTCTGCTGATACTTCAGAAAAGTATAAAGGAATAGGACAATCGGTACAATAATAAACAAAATTGATACAAAAATACATGCTATCAATTGGGAGAATCACTATCTTTGTGGAAGAAAGAATTATATAAACGTTATTATCATGAAGAACTTGTTTGACATTAAGGACCAAGTGGTGGTTATCACCGGTGGTACAGGAGTATTGGGAAAGGCTATTGCAGCCCATTTGGCAGAACAGGGAGCCAAGGTGGTTATTATGGGACGTAAGGCCGAAGTGGGCAATGCCATTGTAGAAGACATCAAGGCAAAAGGTGGCGAAGCCATGTTCTTGACAACCAATGTGCTCGATGAAGCAGTCTTGGAACAGAACTTGAAAGACATTATGGATAAGTATGGCAAGGTAGATGCTTTGTTGAATGCAGCAGGCGGTAACATGCCGGGAGCAACTATCGGCCCTAATGGCAACTTCTTCGACTTGAAGGTGGACGAATTCCAAAAAGTATTGAACTTGAACCTTACCGGTACAGTACTTCCTACTCAAGTATTCTTGAAGCCGATGGTGGCACAAGGTAAGGGAGCTATCGTGAACTTCTCGTCTATGGCAGCTTTCCGTCCGATGACTCGTGTTTGCGGATATGCAGCAGCCAAGGCCGGTATCTCTAACTTTACCGCTTATATGGCTCATGAAGTGGCTATGAAATTTGGAGAAGGTATCCGTGTGAATGCCATTGCACCGGGATTCTTCCTGACCGAACAAAACCGTACATTGCTCACTAACGAAGACGGTTCGTATACCGAACGTGGTAACGATGTGATTCGCCAAACTCCGTTCAAACGCTTTGGTCGTCCCGAAGAATTGTGCGGTACAATCCAATATCTCATTAGCGATGCAGCAGCTTTTGTAACCGGTACGGTGGCTGTAGTAGATGGTGGTTTCAATACATTTGCGATGTAATATGATACTTTGTGAACAAACATGGCGCTGGTATGGGCCGAACGACCCGGTATCTTTGTGGGATATCCGTCAGGCAGGGGCAACAGGCATTGTAAATGCCTTGCATCACATTCCTAACGGAGAAGTTTGGACGGTGGAGGAAATCCAGAAGCGCAAGCAAGAGATAGAAGAAGCAGGACTCACCTGGAGTGTGGTGGAAAGTGTGCCCGTGCATGAGCATATCAAAACACAGACCGGTGATTACCTGAAGTACATTGAAAACTACAAGCAAAGTCTCCGTAACCTGGCAGCTTGTGGCGTGTATATCGTGACTTATAATTTCATGCCGGTACTCGATTGGACCCGTACCGATTTGGCATACACCTTGCCCGATGGTTCCAAGGCACTCCGTTTTGAACGGGCGGCTTTTGTGGCATTCGACCTCTTTATCTTGAAGCGTCCGGGTGCCGAAAAGGAATACTCTGCCGAGGAGATAGCCAAGGCTAAAGCCCGTTACGAACAGATGGACGAAGAAGAAATTCATCGTCTTACCCGTAACATGATTGCCGGTTTGCCGGGTTCGGAAGAAAGCTTCACATTGGAGCAATTCCAAAAGGAACTCGACCGTTATCAAGGTATTGATGCCGAGCTGTTGCGCAACAATCTGATTTTCTTCTTGAAGGAAATTTGTCCGGTGGCCGATGAAGTGGGCGTGAAGTTAGTGATTCATCCCGATGACCCACCGATGTCCATTCTTGGCTTGCCTCGTATCTTGAGTACGGAAGAAGATTTCCGTAAATTGGTCGAAGCTGTTCC
>CAZFDP010000319.1:0-1937 GCA_964518185.1 uncultured Phocaeicola sp.
CGTAAAGCTCTTTCAGTTTATCTTTCAGTAGCGTGTATTCAAAAAGGTCATTGCCATAAATCTCTATTTGTAATTGGCGAAGATATTCTACCAATTCATCCAAACTTCCCGGTTGATAGGCTATCTGATACACTCCTTCATTGATTTCTGTATTACTTACTCTAAAGATGATGGGGCGATAACCTTCGGTCAGATGTCCTCCATAATAGTTTTCCACTATGCCTCTTATCGGATAGGCTTCCGCAAAATCTTTGTAATCCATTTCTGCTCCCAGTATAAACTTTCCATCGTTACACGAAGTATAACCCAATACTTTCATGGCTGCCTTATTGACCACCATAAAATCATAGACTCCCCACTCTTCTTCTCCTTTTGTTGGTGAAATGTTCCCCTCTACAGGTTTTATGTTGTATGTCTGAAAAAAATCTGCTGAAACATTATTTATCATTATTTTGCACTCTTCATTCCGGTCATTATAAACGGTCTGGTCATTTTCAAAAGGCTTCAATATTTCGCTTCTGTCCATGTGCTCTACAACCGGACATTGTTTTATACCCTCTACCAAAGCACGTAATCGACCACGATGCTGACGCCAGATTTCTTCATCGAATGAGCCAAAAAGAAGGAGGTCATTCGATTCTTGTCCCAAACGAGCTATCATTACATTTTCTGTACGGAATCCCGGATTGGTATTTAGCAACATGGATAATTGACGGTTGAAATAAAGAGCCAATACCACCAACAGAAAAGTTAATATATACTGGGCAAACAGAATGACCATGCGGCTTTTGACTGATTGTCGTCCATTTCCTATACTCCGTATCGAACTTACAGGAGGAGAATAATGATATTTCAAGAAAGGATAGATGCTGGTCAATAGAGGCAAAATCAAAATGAAACCACCAAACAGCCATGTGTCGAATGATGTATATCCGGTAGGCATGGAAAGCAACTGGTTTATGGGTATCTGACTGATTTCCATGATGAGGCCGGCTACCATTACAGCAGCAGTAATCAATAAAAGATTTTCTAACCATATTTGTATGAATAGCCCAGTGGCACTGATGCCGAATACTTTCTTCAAACCATATTCTTTGCAACGCTTTTGCGAAAGAATCAAATATAAATTAACGAAGTTGATTATACCTACCAATAAAAGTACACAACAGATGGCCGACAGAATCAGTATTTGTGAACGGTTGCCATAATTATGCATATATGTAAAACTACCGTTTAGACACACTATGTTTGGATTCCAATACAAATCCTTTACACTCATCAATGAATAGGTGAAAGGCGGCGGATTCCTGGTGTTTCTTCTATAACGTTCCTGTCCTAAGAGTCTATTTATCTGTTCCATATCCGTACCTGAATTGAAACGGATAAAATCTACAATCATTCCTTCTATGAGACTTGAGGTAAGAACTATATCAAACTTCAGGAAACTTTTATTTCCTGTTTCTCCTATCACACCACAAACAATGGCTTCTTTTCCTGAATTAAGGTGCAGTATTTTTCCTATAGGATTCGTTTTGCCGAAAACACGACGGGCATAGTCTTCTGTGATAACAGCCGATTCCGGCTTTTCCATTGATACATCTCCTTGTAGTATCGGATAATGAAAGAACTGAAAGAAACTACTGTCCGCTGTAATGACAATGGTTTTGTATGCTTCTTTTTCGTAGGTGAGATATTGCTCCATGAGCATTCTGCTTATCCTTGTTTGCTCGCCTGTCCGGTCTATTTCTTCTTTTATCTCATTGTATAAGTCGCCGGTAAGATGACTGTTTCCTTCTTCGGTGCTAACCAATGCATACACCTCCTCCCTATCCACACAATGTGTATCTACCGTCAGTTCGCGGTGGATGTATCGCATCAGGATAATGCAACAGGCCAAGCTGAACGCCAACCCCAATAAATTAATGATGGTGTACGAA
>CAZFDP010000320.1:0-1936 GCA_964518185.1 uncultured Phocaeicola sp.
TATGGTGCCCGTCATTATGATGCAGCTCTTGGTAGATTCATGACGCAAGACAGATTTGCTGAAAAGTATTCCTCTTTGTCACCGTATCAATATGGAGCGAATAGTCCTGTATGTAATGTGGATGTGAATGGGGATAGTATTGTAATATTACACCATAAAGAAGGACTTCATATGGGGATGTTGATTCAAAACGATGTTGGTAAATGGCAGTATTATTCTGTGAATGGCGACAATGTTTATATTTCAGGTAAATTTTTAGGAGGACGTCAATTTGATGATTTAGGTTTGATGGCATTCAATAGTCCTCAAGAGTTTCTTGATAGTAAATATAATTCTGCAGGTGAAGATTTATCTACAAATGGATATGGTTATGCTGAAGGATATGTGATACCAACAACTACTGAGCAAGATGAACTAATGAGTAATACTTTTAAGGACATTAGTAAAACGGAAGAGTATAATCTTCTCACAAATAATTGTACAACGGTTGTTCAACGTACAATGGATGCTGCAGGTCTTAAAACGACATCGCCCATTTACTTCCCTTTAGGTAAAGCTATAATAAAGGTTCCTAAGAATCCAGACCCTAGAAGTTCATTTAAGATGATAATAAAAAATAACCCAAATGGAATGTACATACATCGTTTAAAGTAATATAACAATATGAAAGTAATATAACAATATGAAAATAAAGGAAATGGTAAATAGAGTAAAATTTACTCCTATCTTATTATATGCTATTTTGTTAATAGTAGACAATTTGTTATATCTTCCAATAGGAAGAGGATTGATTGGGAATTTCAATCAAGGAGCATTAGGTAATATTGTTTCACTTTTTATAATTATATTGTCTGTAATAGGTCTTTTTGTAGAACGTTATTATATATTATATAAACATGCATATAATATAAAGACAATATTAATTGAGCTTTTCTTTATTTTAATATTTACATTATATTGGTGGTTCTTTATAACATCCCCATTCCCTTCGTTACGATTCCTTATGCATTAATTTAGAGATAGATTCAAGGTAGATTCAACTTTTAAATGCAATCGAATCCATATTAAAAACTCCTTGGCAAAAGAATGTCAAGGAGTTTTTTGGTTCGCCCGGCATGTACGTATTCTAACGGGTGCAAGTCCCTTACGTACCCTAATAGTGGGAAGTGTCCGGCTACAGACAAGGGTGTCTTGTTCCCAAGAATTGGCGCAACTTGAAAAGTGTAATGCGGCATTACGCAAAAGTACAGTGCGGCACTACACTTTAGTACAGTGCGGCACTATACTTTTGTACAATGCGGCATTGTACTTTTGCGGACTCCCGTTTGGCGGATAGAAAAATAACGGTATCTTTGCAAAAGAGTAACTGAATAAACGGAAATAGTCATGAAAAAAGAAACAGGAAACATTGAAAGGGCAGAACTCTCATTGGAAATTGTCCGCCAACCCGTGCCGTTCAAGGAGGAAGGGGTGATGTATTCTCTTCGGGTGAACAAACAATCGGTCATTTCTTTCGATAAATTAGCTCATCGCGAGATGGAGGCTCGGGGTATACGTCCTGCCCTTGCCCGCATGGTGGCTCAGGAATTGGGCGATGCCCTTCGGTCGTGGCTTTCGGCCGGACATGCCGTCAACATCGAGGGTGTGGGTACTTTGCGCCCTGTGGTAAACAGTAAGGCTCAGGTGCGTCCTCACGATTGTTCGGTAGATGATATCCGGGTGGCCAAACTTCGTTTCTACCCTTCATTAGAAATGAAGAAGATGTTCCGTGGGGCACATTACCACGTCAATAATCGTACAGAGTTCCTGGCGAAGTGGGAGCGTGAGCATAGTGGAGAAGAAGAATAAAATACATTTATGACACAGCCTCTTGTTTATTCCGCCAATTCAAAATCCAACTGCTTGCGTTCCAAATTGGCACGGGCTACCTTGATGC
>CAZFDP010000321.1:0-1930 GCA_964518185.1 uncultured Phocaeicola sp.
ATGCGGGAATTTCTAAGAAACCTGACGACATGGACAAGAGTACCGCCAACCAAATGCATCCCATGCCCAATGTCATGATACGGCACATCCGGCCTATCAAGCCTATCTGACGATAAAATACGGCTTCCTTCAAACGGATAGGAAGATTCACCAATTTGCGATTATAGGCAGCCGAGGCGCTGATTATCATACCCAACAGGAATACAACAGCCATCATCCAATAAATAGATTTATCCGACCAACCATCGGCTTCACCCATCGCATTAAAATGGGAGGGGACGGTATCGGGGGCCTTGGCATACATTACACCTGTCAATATCAACATTCCTACCGCCATCATAGCAGCTGCTATTTCTAAAATACGGTCTACTACGGTTATGGGATTGTTTTTTCTATCTCTACTCACATCGAAGTTCATTAATTTTAATCTTATCATTTCGCTTCCTCCTCTTCTTTGGCTCGTTTTTTCTTCAACCTTCCGTTTTTACGCAAAGCTTCGGCTATAATCCATTGCAATTGTCCGTTGGTGGAACGGAACTCGTCCGCCGCCCATTTCTCTATGGCTTCCATGGTATCCGCATCCACCCTCAGCACAAAACTTTTTGTTGTTTCTTTCTTTGCCATAGATTCTTTCTTTGATTAATGATTCAGTGTACCCGAATTGATAACCGGCTGGGCAGGCTCATCGGCACAAAGCACTACAAGCAGATTGCTTACCATAGCGGCTTTCTTTTCTTCGTCAAGCTCTACGATTTCTTCGGCCGAGAGTTTTTCGAGTGCCATCTTTACCATCGATACGGCACCTTCCACAATCTTCTCGCGGGCAGTAATGATGGCACTTGCCTGTTGGCGACGGAGCATAACGGCAGCAATTTCGGGTGCATAGGCCAAATAGTTGATACGAGCTTCGACAATTTCCATACCGGCCATAGCCAGACGTTCGTTGAGCTGCTGCTCCAATTGGTCGTTAATTTCTTCTCCTCCTCCACGAAGAGTCAGTTCATTGCTATCGTTTTCATTGTCATCGTAAGCATATTGTCCGGCCACCTGACGGAGGGCAGCATCACTCTGCACCCGTACAAAGTCTTCGAATGCATTCATCCGGCCGGCTACGGTTACGCCCAAACTACCATTTCCCTTATCGGCCATGGTCTGTGCATCGATTTCGAACATGGCCTTGTAGGTATCCTTCAGTTTCCAGACCAACACCAATCCGATAAGGATAGGGTTACCAATCTTATCGTTCACCTTGATAGGTTCTACATCCAAGTTACGGGCACGCATGGAAAGTTTCTTCTTGTCCATAAAGGGGTTTACCCAATAGAATCCCGTTTCAGTAAAAGTACCTTTGTATTTGCCAAAAAACACCATGACACGAGCTTCGTTTGGTTCGTTCGAAAAATAACCGGCCATCATAATAAAAAAGGCTAAAGACAGCACAACCACCATTGCAATCATAAGGCCTAACGGCTTAACACATAACACGCTCAGTACTCCTAATGCCGGGAGCACCACCAGATTCACGAATAAGGCCATAAATCCGCTGACCTTCATTCCATTAAAACTTACTTCATTTGTTTTCATACACTTTATAATTTGATATTATTTTGATATCACAAAGATAGTGTAATATTATTTAAACTTCCAAATCTTTCCAGCATGTTTTATAACATGGTAATTTGAATGATACATAAAAAACACGGTGGCGTTTGGAATAGTTGGACGAATGCCACAAAATTAGTACGAGGATAGAATGTATATTCCCACCGTGGGAATATATTTTGCCAGCGTGGGAATATATATTCCAGCCGTGGGAATATAGAACCACTTTAGGATACATACCATTTTCTCGTTCGAAAAACAATGTTCTCTTTATATTTAAGTTTCGCAAGCTCAACTTTCAGGAGATAAAGGAGTTAAAGGGAGTTAT
>CAZFDP010000322.1:0-1920 GCA_964518185.1 uncultured Phocaeicola sp.
GCTTCATTCCAATAATAGAAATAGGTATAATCGTGCAATTTCTCTTCCTTATCTCTCGGCATAATAAGAAAGAGCTGATTGCTTTCCATAGGTTGCGTAAAAGTAATATCGGGCATTTCTTTCAATGCATCATAAAGTTTAGTAGCCATAGCATTGGCCTGACGGGCACATTCCAACCACAATCCATCGGTAAGAAAAGCAATGAATTGAACAGAGATATAACGCATTTTACTGGACAGCTGACAAGATTGTTTACGGGCATAACGAGCTTCCTTTATCAAGTCGTGATTGAAAATCACTACACACTCTGCTCCCATCAAGCCGTTTTTTGTTCCACCAAGAGTCAATGTATCCACCCCACAAGCGCACGAAACTTCATCCAACGAAAGGCCTAAAGCCGCAGCTGCATTCGAAATTCGCGCTCCATCCATGTGCACCAACAAACCATGGGCATGTGCAAAATCGCAAAGGGCACGTATTTCTTCCGGTTTATAGACCGTACCCAATTCCGTACATTGACTGATATAAATGGCTCCCGGCTGACTATGGTGCTCTACACCAAAGTTTATCATATAGGGCTGTAAGAGTTCGGGAGTGAGTTTGCCATCGGATGTAGGAATGGTACGCATAAGGCAACCGGTAGCTTTACCGGGAGCGCCACATTCGTCTACTGCAATATGCCCTGTTTCGGCACAGAAAATGATGTGATACGGGCGCGTCATCATTTGTAGCGCCATGGTATTACTACCAGTCCCATTAAACACAAACAAAGCTTCACAAGGGCGGGTAAATTGTTTCTTTACCATATCTGTAGCCTCTAAGGTCCAAGGATCATCGCCATAGCCCACGGCATGACCTTCGTTGGCTTTCATTAGCGCTTCCATCACTTTAGGATGTACGCTTGAATTATTGTCGGATGCAAAACTTCTCATATTTTTTTACTATTTTCTTTGCAAAGGTAAATTATTCTATCCGAATCCAATAAGAAAGTCATATATTTCTTCTAATTTTGTAGCATCAAACTTTATAAAGTTCAAAAAAGAATGTATCCTTTCAAATTTAGCCCTATATTAAAATCCACCCTATGGGGAGGTGAAAAGATTATATCTTTCAAGCAACTCAAGGGAATCAGGCAGCCTCAAGTGGGCGAAAGTTGGGAAATATCCAATGTCCATGGTAATGACTCAATCGTATCCAATGGAGCCAAAGCTGGAAAAAGTCTCAGCGAATTACTGAAAGCTTACAAATCTGATTTGGTGGGAAAGGAGAACTATAAACGGTTTGGTAACACCTTCCCACTGCTCATCAAGTTCATCGATGCCTGCGACGACCTTTCCATACAAGTACACCCTGGTGACAAATTGGCCAAGGTGCGTCACAATTCTATGGGTAAGACCGAAATGTGGTATGTTATCGACAATAACAATGGGCAAGGCCATCTCTATTCGGGTTTGAAGAAACGGATCACACCCAACCAATATGCCGCTATGATTGAAAGCAACACCATCTGCGATGCTCTTGCCGACTATGCCGTACAACCGGGAGACGTATTTTTTCTTCCAGCCGGACGCATCCACAGCATCGGTGCCGGTTGCTTCATTGCCGAAATCCAACAAACATCGAACATCACCTACCGCATCTACGACTTCAACCGAAAGGACAAGAACGGCAACCCTCGCGAACTTCATACCGAACTTTCGAAAAAAGCCATCGACTATCGGGTGGAAAAAGATTATCGCCTCCACTATACTCCGAAACAGAACGAACCGGTAGAGCTGGTTCGTTGTCCATATTTCACCACTTCCGTCTACGACTTAACCGAGAACATGACCATCGATTATAGCGAATTGGATTCCTTTGTCATTTTTATTTGCGTGGAGGGGCAATGCATCATCAAGGATACCGAAGGATATGAATTGC
>CAZFDP010000323.1:0-1910 GCA_964518185.1 uncultured Phocaeicola sp.
TGGACCCACTGATTAAGAGTCAGTTGCTCTACCAACTGAGCTAAGAGTGCATTTGCAAACTCTTCTTTTAGTACACTCTCAGGGATTCGAACCCTGGACCCACTGATTAAGAGTCAGTTGCTCTACCAACTGAGCTAAGAGTGCATCTTTCTGTTTTGCGGTTGCAAAGGTATGGGTTTTATTTGAATTTGCCAAATCTTTTTTGATGTTTTTTCGCCTTTTCATCGAATTTTATTCGAAGGTATAAAATTCGGATGGTGTACTTCGCTTTAATGCAGCGAGTTGCACATCTTTGCCAATTATTATTCCTTTGCTTCGTAATGCAAACTCTACGGTCTTATATGCCAATTCAGGATGATTGTTGTCTTTGCTAAGATGGCATAACCATATATATTTCATGCTTTCATTGATGTTTTCGGATAGGAAATCTGCAGTATCTTGGTTGCACATGTGGCCGTTTTCTCCGGCAATCCGTTCTTTCAAGTATTTAGGATAAGGTCCCATCCACAACATTTCTTTGTCGTAATTGGCTTCTATAATCAAATAATTGGCCTTACAGATATATTGGGCCGCAGTAGGAGTGATATAACCCATATCTGTCAGGAATGAGAATACTTTCCCATCTATTTCTATACAATAGCCTACATTGTCAGTACCGTCGTGAGGGACTTCAAAAGCGGTAATTGTGAAATCTTTTAGCGTTATTGGAGTTTCTTTGTACAGATGGTGTACACTGGTAGATAACTTTTCTGTCATACAATAACTCCGGTTAATGCCCTTATGTGTTTCAGGGGTAGCATAGATGGGTATTCCATATTTTTCGCCCAATGTACCCACGGCTTTGATGTGGTCGGCATGGTCGTGAGTGACGAATACCGCTTGGATTTGTTCAAAAACCAAACCGTATTCTTTCATCACTTTCTTGATAGTACGTACCCCTATACCTGCATCAATCAGTATTCCATATGTATCTGTCCCTAAGTAGTAGCAGTTTCCGCTACTACCGCTTGCGAGACTTAAAAACTTTATTTTCATTTCGTTACTTTCTATTTGTGCCAGTTGCTTTCAGCAAATTGGCGAAAAGGAACGCAAATATACTAAAAAGTGAGGGAATATGAATGGTGTAAGATAAAAAAAGTAAAGCGTGGAAATGTATTAATAAAAGGGAGGTGTATCCTTTTTATTGATACACCTCCCAAATTACGATGTTTTACTATGTTAGAATTGGAAGAAGTTCTTGGCATTGTTATAGCAGATATCTTCTACCATCTGGTTGAGACGTTCCATTTCGCTGGCCGGAATTTCACCGTTTTCAACGTCCTTGCCCAATAAGTTACACAATGTACGGCGGAAGTATTCATGACGCGGATATGAAAGGAACGAACGTGAGTCGGTCAGCATACCTACAAAACGGCTCAGCAAACCAAGAACAGACAAAGCATTCATTTGCTTTTCCATACCATCCTTCTGATCCAAGAACCACCAACCGGAACCGAATTGAATCTTTCCGGGTACAGAACCGTCCTGGAAGTTACCAAGCATAGTGGCAATTACTTCGTTGGCGCATGGATTCAAGTTATAAAGGATAGTCTTGGTCAATTTGCCTGCTGTGTTCAGCTTGTCAAGATACTTGGCCATTGCCTTGGCGGTAGTAAATTCGCCGATAGAGTCGAAACCGGTGTCAGGGCCGAGGAGTTTGAACATCTTGGTGTTGTTGTTACGGATAGCTCCATAGTGGAATTGCTGTGTCCAGCCCTTTTCCCAATCCATTTCACCAAACACAATCATCATGGCCGACTTGAACTTCAAGATTTCTTCTTTAGTCAGTTCTGCACCACCATATACCTTATTAAATATAGCTTTGATTTCGGCATCGGTATAATCTTCGGCATAGAATTCTTCAATACCGT
>CAZFDP010000324.1:0-1907 GCA_964518185.1 uncultured Phocaeicola sp.
TCTTTCATTTCGTCTTCTGGATAGGTATTATTGTTCTGTCTTGAAATGTCATTCAGCGCTCCAATCATATACAAACATATATTGTATGCTTTTTTGTGTTTTGCAAATGTTTTTTCAAGAAAATTACGAGCGTTTCTTAAATCATTTACTGTAAAATATTCTAGAGATGAATTTACAAATATATTTTCGAATGATTTTAGGGTATATTTTTTTGTTGAAATATTTTTTCTATGTAATGCATTTAATATGGTCGTTTTCCCTTTTCCTGCTTCTAAACACATATATCGATGAGATTTAATAAGCATAGTACCACCGATAGGACGAAGGAAAGTTTCCATTAATGTACGTATAGATGACATATCTATAACCATTTTTTCTAAGCGTGTAATTACTGCTGTCAAAGGTTTCATTAAATAAAGACCTGGATCTGGAACATCTCTTCTTAAGGCGTTTACGATATTATTCCCTGAAGTAATCGTTAAATTATTTCCTGCTACAATTTCAACATTTTTCCCTGCTATTTTTACATTGCCGTTTGGAGCACTAATTGTAATACCAGTAAAAGCATTGATATCCACTTTTCCTAATGGACAGCTAATAGCAATCTTTCGTTCATCTGTAGACATGGAAATAGAGTAAAATCCATAGCTGTCAGTCATTTCAATTCCACCGGACAGTTTTAATTGATCTAAATCATTACCTGTAGACATTGTCGTGGGTATAAATGAACTAAGCAATGAGGTGAACGGTTGAAATTTTGCTGCAAATGTATTTACATTAGGATCCTTAAAACGAATACTATGACCGTTTCGAGAAGTAATACTTCTCTCAGTTGTTAAATGGTTCGCAAGTGCCTTTCTGTCCTGAGAGAAAAGCGAGCCGACAACATAGGGGCGTTCGATATTTCCATTCATGTAGTTAACTAATACCTCATCTCCAACTACAGGCAGAAACCGAACCCCGCTTTTATTGGAAGCCATCGGGGTAGAAAGACGTATCCAGGGAGAAGCTTCACTTTCTATATTCGGTTGCCATGGATATCTGATACGAACTCTTTCCATGCGTAAAGGATCTGTATTTGCTGTGATAGTGGCAGTTTGAGGTGCTGAAGTTTTAATATGAGGTATGTAATCACATAAAGGGGGATATATTTTATTGTTTCCTTTGTCATAAGGAATCGCAACAATTTTGTGAGAAGCTACACTGTCTTTCGTAAAAGAAATATCCATTTGGATAACGATGTAATTAATATTATTTACGGTAATACTAGAACCTATGTATATTTGTTTGTAAGATATATTATTATCTGTCCCGATTGTCTCGACTGGAAGATTTTCTCCTAAATCAATATATATTTTTTGTTTTGCAAGTTGCTCTTCTTTTTGTCTGACTATGGAATAAAAGTCTAAGTTTAAGGGAGAATTATAGGTACTGAATTGACTTAATTCAGTTTCATCTTCATTCATACGTTCTGGAATAGATTTTCCAAAATATGACTCTTTATGTTTATTATTCGTAGTGTCGCTTAATACTTTTGCTGAACTAAATTTGATTACGTGATCAATACCAAATTTAGCAATCATATCAGTAAGTGTAGGTTCATTTAATGCTGCTGCGACCATTGTTATATAAGCCTTTTTAGGGAAGGAAGCAAATTCTTTCCAATTCGTAAATTCCTCTTTTTTCAAAGGTGTCAGATACTCATCGGTTGCATATTCTACATTATAGTATAAAGCTTCAGCTTGAGCCGATTTATACATTTGTTCTTCTTTTTTGAGTGTATAGTCGGTATAAATAGAAGCTGTCGTACCGGATGAGCTGTTGAATGTGTTGGTTTGTAAGGATGTGTACTTACCGATTGATATAGTCTCACTATCGGATATATCGGGTAAACCAATATGTAATTC
>CAZFDP010000325.1:0-1878 GCA_964518185.1 uncultured Phocaeicola sp.
AGGCACGGATTACACGGATTGCACGGATAAATTTGATGTATACATACACTAAAAAACCGTGTTGATTCGTGTAATCCGTGCCTAAAATGTTATGAGTATAAATAAAGCGAAAAGAATACTATGAAGTGGAAAGGCAAAAAAAAAGGAGCAACGCCTTGCTCCAACCTTTTGTTAACCTTAAATCTAATACTATGAAAAACACAATGCAAAGGTACGGCTTTTGGAATAAACTGCAAATAATCCGGTCAAAAAAGTGTGAATCTTAACATTGTTTTAAATTTTGCGTGTATCGTTTACACTTTTTCAGAAATTCTTCTCCATTTTCAGATGTCATTCTGAGGAACAAAGCGACGAAGAATCTGATTCCGTTTATTTTATGTACACAGATCCTTCGCATGGCTCAGGATGACACTTATAGGGAAGATTCTTTCCTTTGCTCTGAATGACAATGGGAAAATAATTGTATCTTTGCAATCGCTTAAAAAAACAGAAGATGGTTTCCGTAGACAATTTAAAGGTAGAGTTTGGAGTGACGCCCCTGTTCGACGAGGTGTCGTACGTTATCAACAAGCGCGACCGCATCGCTTTGGTGGGCAAGAATGGGGCAGGTAAATCCACCATGCTCAAGATATTGGCAGGCTTGC
Source organism: uncultured Phocaeicola sp. (assembly GCA_964518185.1). Classification (GTDB taxonomy): domain Bacteria; phylum Bacteroidota; class Bacteroidia; order Bacteroidales; family Bacteroidaceae; genus Phocaeicola. The sequence continues at coordinate 645 of CAZFDP010000325.1, forward strand.
AACAACCCACTTCGGGAGTGGTGGCCATGCCCAAGGAAGTAACCGTAGGCTATTTGCCACAGGTCATGATTCTGAGTGATACGCGCACCGTGATGCAGGAAGCCGAAACCGCCTTTGAACATATCTTCGAGATGCAACAGAACCTGAACCGTTTGAATCAGGAACTGGCCGACCGCACCGATTACGATTCCGAAGATTATCACAAGCTGATAGAGACCTTTACGCACGAAAACGAACGCTTGCAAATGATGGGAGGCATGAACTATCAAGCCGAAATAGAGCGCACGCTCATGGGGCTGGGATTCAGTCGGAACGATTTCAACCGCCCTACTTCCGAATTTAGTGGCGGATGGCGTATGCGTATTGAGCTGGCTAAGATATTGCTCCAAAAGCCCGATGTGCTCCTGTTGGACGAACCAACCAACCACCTCGACATTGAGTCCATCCAGTGGCTCGAAAACTTCCTCAAGGTCAACGCTGGGGCTGTGGTGCTCGTGTCGCACGACCGTGCCTTTATTAATAATGTAACCAATCGCACCATCGAAATATCCTGCGGACGCATCTATGACTATAAAGTGGCCTACGATGAGTTTGTGGTGCTTCGGAAGGAACGTCGCGAACAACAACTCCGCGCTTACGAAAACCAACAGAAGCAGATACAGGATACAGAGGATTTCATTGAACGTTTCCGTTACAAGGCCACCAAAGCCGTACAGGTGCAGAGCCGCATTAAGCAACTGGAAAAGATAGAACGCATCGAGGTGGACGAAGAAGACAACTCCGCCCTTCGCTTGAAATTCCCGCCCGCCATGCGTTCGGGCGATTATCCCGTTATTTGCGACGAGGTTAAGAAGGCATACGGAGCACAAACGGTGTTCAGTCAGGTAAACCTTACCATCAAACGTGGAGAGAAAGTGGCCTTTGTGGGCAAGAATGGCGAGGGTAAATCCACCCTTGTAAAATGCATCATGGACGAGATTCCCTTTGAGGGAAAACTTACCATCGGACACAATGTGCAGATAGGCTATTTTGCACAGAATCAAGCCCAGTTGCTCGACGAGACAAAGACCGTATTCGACACCATCGACTATGTGGCCAAGGGTGACATCCGCTTGAAAATACGCGATATATTAGGTGCCTTCATGTTTGGGGGAGAAGCCTCCGATAAGAAAGTGAAGGTGCTTTCGGGAGGCGAACGGAGCCGTTTGGCTATGATCAAACTGCTGCTCGAACC
>CAZFDP010000326.1:0-1871 GCA_964518185.1 uncultured Phocaeicola sp.
CATAATCCGCTGTAAATGTGTCGCAAAGATACAAAATAAAAAAATCCAAGGTAATAAATCGACGAAAAATGAAAAAATCCAAGGTAATAATCAATTTCTCCTCCATTTACTCACCACTGGCATACGCCATATAAAATGTCGCATCCCCATAGTAAAGATGTACAGTACCACGAAATAAAGAAGTGCATAAACAACAATGGCCAAAGTTCCATAACAAAATAACGAAAGAAAGTCATCTATACGTGGCTGTATATAGACTTGAATAACGGGATAGAAAGCAACTATTGAGACTGCAAATAAAAAATAATAGGGAAACATACCTTTCCAATATCCCCAACATGAAAGTTTCAATCCATCACGATAGAGATAGTATGGTTTCCAAAATAATGCAATCAATGTGGAACTGACAACTTTTCCCAATAATATCCCAATGATACCCCAAAGGGATGCGCAAATAATGGTGACCAGAAGGTTTACAATAACTTCGAACCATGCAGACCAAGTATCAGCGTACAGTCCGTATGAATGAATATACATTTGTACAACCCCTCGTGTAAACATAACAAACAAATTGAAGAGCAATAGATATAACACCCAATCATTCAACAAATACTCACTTCCAAGCCATACTGTAATTAATGAATTGGTGAAATAAAAGAGGGCGAAACATACAATTCCTGTCACATAAAAACGAATAGCTGTCAGTTCCCAAAAAACCTTCATCGTATTTTTAATGTTTCCTTCAGCTACCAAATTGCCAACACCAGCTCCCATACCATCAGAAACGACGTTCATGAACAGAATAATCTTATTTATTATCAACAGATAGTTTCCATAGTAAGCAACCATTTTTAATGAAACGAAAGCAAAGACCAAAATTTCATCGCTTTTATTCAATATGAAATCTTTAATACGATGAATGAAAATCTGTTTGGTTTTTACAAATATATCTGGATATTTCTTCAATAACTGTTTACCTTGTTTTATATCCGTATATAACCATGGATATACCTTATTGATTTTCCAATTAAGGATACCACAGTTAATGAATCCAAAAAGAAGTTCAATGACCACCCACAAACATACATTCCTAGTATAATAAGCCAAGGCAATTTGCAACAAAGCTTTAACAATACCTCCCGTTTGGAAATAAGCAACAACGACATAATTCTTCTGATCTGCCGTCAAAAGTATCTGCCTGTAATTGATAAAATAACCAATCAGTGAAGAGGTAAGAAAGGAGAAGAATGCAAAATATACTATTCCCAATCCAATCGGAGAATCTTTGAATATCAAAGGAAAGAACAAGGATATGACAGAAGCTATAAGACCAATACCCATACCTATCATTCGATATACGTAACCAAAGACAGAAATGATTTCTCGTATAGCCATTCGGTCTTTGCATTGCAGGGGTTTGAAAAGGAAATAACTAATGCATGTACCAATACCAAATTCGGCCAAATTCAACAAGCCTAATATATTTCCTAAAGTTCCGGTTAACCCAATAAAATTATCCCCTAAACACTCTAGAAAAATTTTTCTAGAAAAGAATGATATGAACAACGTCAAGACAAAAAATAACATATTTGTCTTAACATTCAACAGGCTTTTATGTACGCGGGATTCGGACATGGCTCGAATTAATGTTGTTTATCCACTTTTTGATAATTGATTCCATCTCAAATTCTCTAGAATAAGCCTTTGCATTCTCCCCCATTCGGGTTATAAGCGCAGGATTTTCTATCAAAGAACACATGCAATCAGCCAGCTCTTCTATATTCTCTTTTTCAAATAAAACGGCAACATCTTTCTTTTGCAACAATTCACGGGTCACAGGCAAATCGGATGCAATAATGGGAAGTCCATGC
>CAZFDP010000327.1:0-1858 GCA_964518185.1 uncultured Phocaeicola sp.
AAGTGTAACCATGTTGGCAATTACGCCACTAACAGTTCCTTTTGTTGCCATATATCATTGATTATTTATTTTCTGAATTCTTGGGGTATCTGAACTTCATCCTTCAGTTGGTCTATTAACTGACGGAACATTTCATTTCCCTTTTCCTTATCCAACGAAATCCAACGTTCAATCATTTCCAGTTTCATCAGGAACACGAAAATCTTTTCGACCGTGAAATAATTGAAGAAGGTATTTTCTTCCATCCAAATCCATTTCAACATGTCTATTTTCTTTTCTCTCTCCACTAAATCCACCGTATCATTGATTCTGACCAGTTGTTCAAAATATTCCAAATCGTCTGCCAAACCAAAATCTCTGGCATTGGAAGTTCTCAGAGCCTCTGCCACCATATTACAGCCTACTGGTACTTTAGCCACCTCCAACTTATATTTACGGGCAGTCATTGCCGCCAAAATATTATTGACATTCAGATTCAGTTCAAACCAGGACGACACAAACCGATTGGTACACTGAGTAGCATAGCGATAATAAAAGCCATGCAATTTATCTTCCAAGCCCCAGCGTTCTTCATCAGGAGTATTCAAGAACAGTTCTGAAAACTCGTAAAAATAAGATGGGAATCTCTTGTCCGGAGCCTTTTCTTCCTTAAAAGATGTAATGACACCCAGCAATTCATCGGCAGAGTAATTACCCAATGTAGTATCTACTGACGCTTCCTTGTCTTTCAAAAGTGCCAACAAATTCCTATTATCAAACTTCAAATAAAACAAGTCGACCAGCTTCTTGTCTTCCTTTGAAAGTTCTGGATAAATCTCCGTTTTGAAATTAGCTACTGTATAACTCAGTTTACCGTCCTCCAATGACAATTCAGGCAAACCGGTCACCAGACAATAATAATTTGTCATAAGCTATATTAAAACAACATTTCTACTAATTGTGGACGAAGGAAATCCTTGAAATAGTTTTCAAATTCCTCTTCACCAAAATTCACTTTATAAGAGCCATCGGCCGGAGAAATGGTAAACAAAGCCTTATTACCATTCACTTGTTCTATTTTCACGCCCTTATCCAATACCTCCTTGGCATTAGCAGAGAAATATTTCTTCAATCCTTCAGCATCCTTTGTAGAGATAACAATTGATTCATTAGCAGCCCATTGACTGGCCAAAGAAACAATAAACTTGTTCAAATAATCCTTGTCACCTACAAAATCCTTAACCGCTTTTGAAACGACCTGATTGGTCAACAACGAAGTTATTTCAGACTTCAATGCATTTACAGCCTGACCTGCAAACAATTTAAGTTCTGATTGAGTATTTTCCTTTGTTTCCACCGCAGCCTTACGAGCAGCAGTAACTATAGCTTCTGCTTCTTTACGAGCATCCTCTATAATTTTTGCGGCTTCTTCACGAGCATTGCTAACCAGGCGCTGAGCCTCTTCATTGCCTTTTTCTACGCCTTCACGATAGATTTTATCGGTTAGCTCCTGAATTTTATTTTCCATCATTCTAGAAGATTTATATTGTTTAACATGTTATTCTCAAAGAATCTTCAAAATTACAAAATTCAATGCAAGAAAAAGAATTAAAACGAAGAATTTATAAAAAAACTATCATAAAAAGAGAAAAACATGAAATTCTTATATTACACAACACATATCAGACAACCCGCATTGTAATAAGTCAAATAAAGAAATGAGGCTGTATCATAATATATTTTAGGCACGGATTACACGGATTGCACGGATAAATTTAATGTAAACATACACCAAAAACCGTGTTAATCCGTGCAATCCGTGCCAAAAAAAATAGTGGATGTGTATTTCTACACATCCACCTTTCTAAAAACGGCAGCT
>CAZFDP010000328.1:0-1806 GCA_964518185.1 uncultured Phocaeicola sp.
AAAAGGGAACATTCATCATAAATTTTAGGCACGGATTACACGGTTTGCACGGAATAAGTGAATGTTTACATACACTAAAAACCGTGTTAATCCATGTAATCCGTGCCTAAAAATAGATGGATGCTTATTGGGGCATCTACCTATAAAAGCTATTTATTTCTTCAGTAAAGCTTTCAGCTTGTCACAAGCTTTGGTAATCATATCCATGGTACCACTACCGTCGCCTACATATTCTACGACCATACCGGCATAATCCATGGCTTCCTTTACTTCGGCATTGTCTCTACCCAATCTTCTGGCTTCTCTCATCAATTGGAAGAGTTCGTCCATGTCTTCCAATTCAGGAAGATTACCCGGGCGCATGCTGTTGATAGCTGCATTCAAAGCAGCAGCGGCAGTACTTACTTCGTCTTGGATGGCATCCTTGTTTTCGTTTACCTTAATGGCTTCATCGTATTTGCCCATCAATCGAGCGTAACCATGAGGTGCCCAAGGTGCGTATTCAGGAACTTTCACGGTAAGAGCGTTCCAAGCTTCTTGTGCATCTTTTCTTTCCTTGGCCACTTGTAAAGCTTCGGCCAGTTTGCTCTTGTCTACCTTTTGATTGGTCATCCATTCAAATGTACCGTCGTTCTGCTTGATACGGAAGTAGTGAGTAGAGTTTTTGTCAATGAAATAGTCGGGGTGGAAGGTGCGACCGTCTACACTCATTGTATAAAGGTTACCATTGGTTCCTGTTTCAGAAGTTGCACCGTTCATCTTCACATTGCTCAAATCAGAGTTAATGTTCAAGACGGCCTTGTTCCAATGGTCGATTCCTGTTGAAACCATAGCCAAAGGTCCATACATCAATGTACCTGTCCACATCGGAGTGAATACTGTGTTGGTTTCATTCAAACCTGTTGCAGCAATTTCCATCTTGTCAGGACCATAGTTCATGTGCTTGCCGAATGGCATAATTACTTCCACTACGTCCTTGTCACTCCATTTACGCTTAGGAATGGTTACGTATGAACAAGGTTGGTAGCTGTCGGCGATAGATTTACCGTTCAACTTGATATCGAAGCCTTTGGTTGCCCAATAAGGAACGCGCAACTTCATGGCGAATTTGCCTTTACCCTTAGTAATCTTGATGGTAGACTTTTCGGCCGGCCACAAACATTCTTGTTGGATAGTTACCTTCTTGGCATCCCATTGTGCTGTAGTCGGGAGGTAGAGACCTACCCAGATGGCATCGTCGGATACGAAATATGCAGCTTCCTGATACTTCACATGGTTTTCAGAACCGGTACCACCGCAGCAAGACATACCCGGAGTGGAGTTACCCCATTGCTTGGAAGCATCCAAACCTACAGCATAGTGATAAGTGGTCATGTAGTGTGTAGGATGGAGCGAACCAATCAATTGGTTATACAATACACGTTCGTAATAGTCCATGTATTCGGCATTGTCAGGATTGAAGCAGTTCAAGTCCTTGCTCAACTTGGCGAGGTTGTATGCGCAACAAGTTTCGTTGATATTTGGGTTCGGGTGGATATTGCGGTTACGGTCAGAGCTTACATTGTTGTTCATACTCATGATTTGAGTGTAAGGCTGACGGAACATTTCACCGTTACCTACACCACCTGAAGAATAGATATAACGTCCTTGAAGCAGGTTCCAGAAGTTTTCTGATAAGTTGTAGTAATCCGGATTGTTATTTTCACGATAACTCCAAAGTGCACTGACAATCATTGGAATGTGTTGGTTGGCATGACGGGTACGGATATCATCAATGTTAACAGCCAATGGTTCAAAGAAAGCGGG
>CAZFDP010000329.1:0-1795 GCA_964518185.1 uncultured Phocaeicola sp.
TGGCATGCATGGAATTCCGTTCGGCAATGAGGATAGGTTCGCCACCATCGTCGGGGATGAAGGAATTCTTTCCATTGCTCTTCCGGCAGAAAGTACCTGTCATCATCAATCCATGGTCATTGAGTTTATATCGTCCCTGGTCGGGTGTCTGTAGGAAAGCATCCTCCAACATTTCGTGAAGAATGTCCATGCACAACATTTTAAGGGGATGGGTAGTGAGGTTGAGCGAATGGAAAATCTGCTTGGTAGTAAACGCATCGTTCGGCCTTATCTGGAAGAAAGTGATTAACTTTTCGGCCAACTGACTTTTCTTCATGTGCTTGCCTGCTTTCTTTTCTTTCTTTTTAGACATAGCGGTATCTGTTTAGTGTTATTTGATACAAAGTAAACGAATTTTCAGTTATGTTGGTTGTTTGGAAGTGTAAAAAAATGTATTCAAACCAATTTTTCCATCTGCCAGACTTATTTTTTCCCCCATAAAAAGGTATATAGCCCAAATAATTCACCTCTTTCACCAATTTTTCTACGTTGTTCTTGCAGTCTTTCGTTAATTTTGTAGCAAAGAAAGTAATGGGATAATCTTGATAGCATGAAAAAATATTTGTTTAAGGCATTAGCCATGCTCGCATTAGCCGGCGGTTTGCTTGGAAGTTGTAGCCGGCAGCCTGTCGAAGGATACGTTCCGGTAAGCGGAGACGGGAAGATATATTATGAAGAAAAAGGAGAGGGGGAACCGTTGATATTGCTTCACGGACATTCACTCGATACCCGCATGTGGGATTTGCAGTTCGATGAGTTTGCACAATACTATCGCACCGTCCGAATGGATTTCCGGGGATATGGCCGTTCTTCCAAGCAGACGGAAACCTTCCAGTTTACACACCTCGATGATTTGTTGGCTGTGATGGACTATCTGGACATCGAGAAAGCGCATATTGTAGGACTTTCCATGGGTTCGTTTGTGGCAGGCGATATGGTAGCCATGGCACCCGAACGGATGCTTTCGTGTGTGATGGCCAGTGGAGGTATCCGTTCCGTGCAAGGACCTTCCGAACCGATGGGAGCCGAAGAAAGTGCCCGACGCGACAAGGAAATAGCTGACCTGAAGGCTAAAGGGATCGATGTATATAAACGCGAATGGTTAGAAGCACTTGTTTCAGACGGTGGTTCCCGACGGGAAGAGATGCGGAAGCCTTTATGGCAGATGATAAACGATTGGGATGCCTGGCAGCCTCTTCATAAGGAAGTACGCATGTTCTGGGCTCGCGAAGCCTGGCAACGGTTGGAGCAGACTTGTCCTTCCGTCCCTACACTGATGTTACGAGGTGATTCAAAAGGCGAAGGTAAGCCTTATCATCCCAAGGAATTGAAGTTCTTGCCGAACGGAACGGCCTTGTTGCTTCCCGACTGCGGTCACATGATGAACATGGAACAGCCCGAAATGTTCAACCGCACGGTATTGCAATTCTTGGATGGAATAAAATAAAACGTATCAATATGAAAAGAATCAGTTTATTATTTTCTTGGATGATGTTGCTCTGCTTCATTGCAAGAGCCGAGAACTATCCGTATAGAAGTGATGTATTGTGGGTAACGGTTCCCAATCATGCCGATTGGTTATACGAAACCGGTGAAAAAGCTACCGTAGAGGTACAATTGTATAAGTATGGCATTCCACAAGATGGAGTGACCATCAGTTATGAGTTGGCCGGCGACCTAATGCCTGCCGATGCCAAAGGTGAAGTGGTATTGAAGAAAGGTAAGGCCACCATTGCTATGGGAACCATGAAGAAGC
>CAZFDP010000330.1:0-1768 GCA_964518185.1 uncultured Phocaeicola sp.
ATTTTTATGGATGCTTTGCATCCCGTATTTTTCATCCCCTAAGCTAAAGACTTAGAGGTTTTCAAATACGATATTTACTATAAAGCCCAGTCGTACCATCTTTCGGTAATCCAAGGCCCTTTTTCGCCCATCATCGGTCCGAGAATCTCCATGAGTCTGTCATTATCCTCTTCATCAACGCTTTCTGTCTTGGCCTGTTCGACTACTTTATTGATGATATCTTGTACATCCAGCGTTTGATGTTCTGTATTCTCTGCCATCTTATCCGCCTCATTGTACTTCCGTGAGGTATTGTATTCGGCCTGATAGGTTGTACGGGCATTATTGCCCAGGGTTATCGGTGTTGTTTCTTGAAACGAACCGTTCCGGTCAAAATGTTGCGTATATCCGCTACCACCCTGTTTCCGGATACGCTTCTTCACTTCTGTCAAGGACAGACCGCTTTCGGTCCGTCCTTGAGGGTCTGTATAGTAATGAATTCTTTTCATGGCATTCTTTTCATGGCTTCTTTAACTGTCATACCTTCGGGTCTGAACCCTATCCGGGAAGAAAGTCGGAAGTCTCTTGTTTCATTGTAACATTCAATAAAATCATTCATATCCTGTTTCTTTGGAAATGGGTCTGATTCGGGAACGGTTATGTCGTCTATTGTATGGAGGTAATAGTATCTCATTCTGGGATACATTCTGACGGTATAGGTCACTTCCCGTCCTTTTATTTTCTGTTTAACCATTTTCTCTGTCATAGTCGGTTATAATTAGCATTTACCTTTGATTATCTTTTAGTTATATAACTTGCCGCCAGCAATATTGCCATCTGCTCCACTTCATCGTAAGAGTTGAAGCATATTGTAGACCCATTAGGTTCATTATCTGCCGGCTGTGATACGGGCAATGCTATACGGGCCTTTCTTGTCTTGTCCTCTTCGTCCGGTATAATGACATCGGCTTTATAAATCACCCCTTCCGGCCATACTACGATATCTATCCGATGTATTTTGCGTAACCAATTGCGTGCCTGCGCTGTTGTAGGCATAGCACAAATCATCCGTCTCCACTCCTCATTCAGGAATTTCGGTATATTCCGGCAATAGCCTTCTACCGGTTCCTTATATGTCTTGTACAATTCATTCTGTTCATAAACACCTCCATATTCTTTCAACAAGTCCATATAACCATCATCGGACAATCCAGGATGTTTATCTATGATTTCATCCGCTACACGTGTATATTCCGCATACATGTATCTGCATGGCCAATCGAATCCTTTTTCCTTTAAGAGTATGGAACCTTCCATATCTACATATTCTTCGCAAAACAACTTCATAATCCTATCTTTTTTTAGTTTAATAATATCAGAAGTCTTTATGATTCAAACTGCCAATCCGTCTGCTCTATAATTTCTGAGATAAGGGTGAGCGACATATCCCCGTCCAAGTCCTCCATGTAATATACGTCTCCGTTGCCATCAGTCAACATCAAGTAACCGTCTGATTCGACAGATATACTGCTGACAGAGATGCCATACCAATCACCGTTGGATGAGTTGACTGCAATATGTGGTTGACTATTGAATGTTATGCCACCCAGTTCAGAAATCATTTCTCTAAGAAGGGTCTGCCACTGATAAGTGAGTTGTTGATGCTGCTTGAAATAGCGGCTGTAATCCTGTTGTTTCATACGTTGATTATTTTTCGGCCAGGGTTTACCTTGTTATACTTTATATTATGATGAATACCCTCTTTCATCTACAACAAAGATAGTGATTT
>CAZFDP010000331.1:0-1768 GCA_964518185.1 uncultured Phocaeicola sp.
GCATGGACTTCCCATTATTGCATCCGATTTGCCTGTGACCCGTGAATTGTTGCAAGGAAAAGGTGTGGCCTTGCTCTTTGAACGAGAGAATGTGAACGAATTGGCCAATCATCTTCATACAATGGCCGATTCATCTATCCTGGTTGAGGAGATGGGAGACAAAGCCAAAACTTATTCAAAGGAGTTTCAAATGGAGTCCATCATACAGGGGTGGAAAAAGATCGTAATGTAATGATAATCCGATGTCCGAATCCCGTGTACATAAAAGTTTGTTGAATGCGAAAGTGAACCTGTTGTTCTACTTCCTTTCACTCTTTTTTTCCTTCTATTCGAGGAAAATATTTTTAGAGTGTCTGGGAAATGATTTTATCGGGTTAACGGGAACTTTAAGCAGTATATTGGGGTATCTCAATTTGGCCGAATTGGGTATTGGTAGTTGTATCAGTTTTTTCCTCTACAAGCCTTTGCAATGTGGCAACCGCGAGAAGATTCAAGAGATACTTTCCGTCTTCGGCTATCTCTATCGGAAAATAGGTTTGTTCATCCTATTGGCTGGATGTACGGTCAGCCTCTGCTTTCCATGGATATTCAGCGAAGCAGAGTTGGGGATGGGAATCATCTACTTCTCGTTCTTCTCGTTCTTGGGTTCGTCACTCATCGGATATTTCATCAATTATCGTCAGATACTGCTTCAAGCCGACCAGAAGAACTACTTGGTAGCCATCTATTTCCAGTCGGCAGGACTGATAAAAACCGCTTTGCAGATATTCCTTGCCTATACCTATCGCAACCTCTACGTATGGGTGGCTATCGAATTCCTATTCGGCATATTGGGTTGCATCATTCTTAATTGGAAAATCAACAAGGAATACCCGTGGCTGAAGACGAACATCAGAAGTGGAAAAACTTTAGTCAAGCAATATCCTGACATTTTCACCAAAACCAAGCAGATTTTCATTCATCAGATAAAGGATTTCTTGTTGAACCGCAGCGACGAGCTTTTTGTCTTTGCCTTCGTTTCCCTACAGATGGTTGCTTTTTATGGAAATTATCTGATGATTGTCAATAAAATATCTCTTTTATTCAAGTCTGTTCTTGATAGTGTCAATGCCGGTATAGGCAATTTGGTTGCCGAGGGAGACAAACAAAAAATGATGCGTGTCTTTTGGGAGCTGATGACCATCCGTCATTTCGTGGCCGGCTTGCTCTGCTTTTCCATCTATCATTTGATACAGCCGTTCATTTCCCTTTGGTTAGGGGATGAATACTTGCTCGACAACACCATTGTCATTCTGCTTGTCATATATATATATATGGTAAACTCTCGTGGTGTGGTGGATATGTTCAACCATTCCCATGGACTTTATGCCGACACATGGTCAGCTTGGGTAGAACTCATTTTGAACGTTAGCATTACCTTCGTAGCAGGTTATCACTATGGCATCATCGGTATTCTGTTGGGCAAGATTGTCAGTGTGTTCCTGATTGTTGTATTTTGGAAACCCTACTACCTTTTCCGCGATGGTTTGAAGTTGCCTGTTTCTCATTATTGGAATGGTACAATCCGTTACTACCTCTTCTTCTTCCTCTCATTTGGGGGAGCTTCATGGATTGCAAGTCTTCTTCCTTTCAATCCATCAGAAAGTTACTTCGCATGGATTCTCTTTGCACTATGTAGTGTAGGTATATATGCATTGCTTAATTTCACCCTTTTGTATCTGTTTGCCCGTGGGGCAAAAGAGTGTATAGGTAGGCTTAAAAAGAGATG
>CAZFDP010000332.1:0-1761 GCA_964518185.1 uncultured Phocaeicola sp.
TTTTGCAATCAAAGGTTTGGTCCTCTTTGCGGGTTTGAATTTCTTGTATGGTCATATGTATTCCCATATTATAATTTTTATCTGCTTTCGAGAACTATATCTTTTTTAATCAATCATCTATACGGTTCTTTTTTAATCGTTCGGAGTGTACCGCCTTGTGCATTGGCAAATCCGCATATCCATTTCAGATATTCATCACGCCAACTTTCCTTGAATTCTATGTTTTGAGATTCTTTGGTCATGGTTATTCTTGATTTGATATCACTCATAATCATTCTATCCGGTTCTTTTCTAATCGTTCGGTGATGTTTATGGGGAGCAGGATTTTTTTATTCTCTATTTTTTGCGAAATAAATTATTTACTTTATTAATTTCGCCTTTACACCAAGACATAAAGCATCGGATATACGTTGGATTTGCCGAACTTTTGTTTCTCCGTTGCTATGGGTATTCACATACCATCCCAGCGCAACTTGATGCTGTTCTGCTCCATATTTATTATCTTTGGTATTTGAAACAAGATTCATACGGTCAATACTAATCCCAAGGGCACGCACCTTTTGATACCCTACGCGACGAATGAACTCTGTAAGTGTATCACTCGCTTTATTCATTTGCAGAATTTCACCGTTGGGATACTCTATACAAAGTCCCTTTCTTGGAGCTTTCTTACTTTGTACCTCATGCCCTTTATTTGTTTTATGTTCCACCTGAGGATCAGGTAGAATTTCTTTGGCATCTTTTATACCAGCTGCAAAGTTCCGTTTACGTGAAATGTGTACGCTGATAGGAGAATCTGGCACATAATCAACAACCAGTACCAATTCACGCTGTACCTGCTTCAAAGCCGGTGCAATAGTTTCTGTTACAATCGGAAGAATCTCTTTCTTTATAATCTCTTCTTCCAACTCACTCACTTGTTTTTCAAGGTCTTCACTTAACGAGAGTCCCTCTTTACGCAATGTTTCCATTGCTTTGTATAGATTACTTAGTCGTGACATAATTCTATTTATTATTGATTGCGCGAATGACATCAATCACCGAGAAGCACCATTTTGAATACTTTTTATCCCATAAATCCTTCATCTTATGGTCTTTATAGAATCTAACGGTTGCTTTAGACATATATCTGATTTTTACTCTACCAATCTGCCATTAATGCGTAAACACTCTTGGCAATAGTCTTTTATATTATCAGCAGCTTTATTGTAAAGAGCTTTCATTCTTTTCTTTTGAACATAATCCAAATTACTGCTATTCATTTCTTCTTCATAGTCCTTTTTATATGCTTCTATCATAAAGTCGAATTTCTCCTTACTGATATTCAATCCTTTTGATTCCTTCTGAATTAAATCCAGCAGTAATGAATCTGCTATTTTTCTCAAATTTTGCATATTATTTCGTTCTTATTTTTAGATAAATACTTACCCCTATTACTTCAATCATTTAATAATTTCCCACGTAACTATTTAGCAATATTTACATGTATCTGTATATATTTTATATTAATCCTAAACCCATTTAGGTCTTGGTTTTTCTTCAATTATATATTGTTCCTCTAAATGACTGAATATTTTTTCTATTGTTGAAAGTTGTACATTGTCGTTTACTTCACTTATGGATAAACCTAATGAAGTAGACAAAATGGGACAAAGTGATACCAATGAGTTAATTTCATCGATAGTCATTCCTTCCCATATTTTGTTATTCACATGTTTTACATCTGAGAATGTTAGAATATCCCGTCTTAACTGTTCATAT
>CAZFDP010000333.1:0-1759 GCA_964518185.1 uncultured Phocaeicola sp.
CACTTATTTTTTAGACGCGAATTTTTTCGCTTTGCTCAACAACACGTCACGGACTGCACGGATAAATTTAATGTAAACATACACTAAAAACCGTGTTAATCCGTGTAATCCGTGCCTAAAATGCATTTATGACACAGCTTCATTTTGGGGAGATATGGATTATTTCATACGGATAGATGTTTTTCCAATTCCCAAACCTGGATATGCTTAATTCCCTCGTATATGGGATAAGCCAATTCATCCAAAGTTACAACCCATTTCTCATAATTGTCCTGAATGTTCAATAGTGAAGCATATTCACGGTTGCGTGTCTCTGTATCTTCTATGCTGTAAGAACATTGGATGTAGATTATTCGGTCTCCTTTTATGGCTACGAAGTCCACTTCTTTGTCTTTTATGCTTCCTTCATAGATGTTGAAATCATGTTTTTTCAGTTCCAGGAATACGGCATTCTCCAATAAATATCCTATTCCGTAAGCTATTCCCGGGTACAGATAATTTTTGAACGAAAGGTCGTTTGCATAATATTTGTAAGGACTCTCGGAGGTGGCTTTCCCCTTGATGTTGTATTGCATGACAGGAAATATCAGGAATGTCTCACAGATATAGCTCAAATAGTTGGCTATTGTTTCGTAAGCCACCTTTCGTTGTTTTCCTTTGAAGTATTTTACGATACTCTGTATGGAAATGGGGTTGGAAGCATTACTGATGATGTAGACAAACAAGTCGTCCAACAGTTTGGCATCACGAACGGCCGTGGAATTACGCTGGATAATGTCACGTAGCATAATGGTGTCTTTGACTGAAGCTACATAGTAACTTTTTGATTCTGCGGTTGGAAGTTCAAACATGCCGGGAAGTCCCCCTTCTTTCAGATATTCTAAATAGGATTTGCGGGAGATGTCTTGCCCTGTCATTTCTACATACTCGTTATAACGGAACGGGTAAACTTGAAATTCAATATATCTGCCGGACAATAGCGTTGCCAATTCGCTGGACAATAATCGGGAATTGGAACCACTGATAAACAGTTCCGTATCTTCAGTAAAGTCCTGCGAATGTGAGTTGACGAACTCTTCCCATTTCTCTATATTCTGTATCTCGTCGATAAACAGATACACCTTACCTTCGGGTTTGAAGTAATTTATATAACATTGATAGAAATCCTCCAAAATCAGGCTGTCGTTAATGAAGGCAAAGTCGATGTATTCCTTGGATATGAATAGAATGTTTTGAGGTTTTACACCGCTTCGTACCAATCTGTTCATGATTTGTCTCAGAAGATAGCTTTTGCCCGAACGTCTTTGTCCCGTAATGACTTTTACCAATTTGCTGCCGATGAATGATTGGATGTGGTTGGTGTAAAAGGGGCGTTCCAATCCTGACGGAAAGAGTTTCCCGTCCCAAAGGTTGTATTTCCTTATCAGTTCTAAACGCTCATTCATAACTGAAAATATTAAATGGTTTGACGATATTTTCAGTTATAACTGAAAATCACACTGCAAATATAGTAATTTTTCAGTTGTAACTGAAAAATGAACACCTTTAATTTGCACGCTTTTTAAAGTGAAATAAAAAATAGTGTCAATGGGAAGGCGGAATAAAAATAATATTGTATATTTGCGCAGACTCGGTTAGCTCGAAGGGCTAATGGGTTATTTTGTGGTAAAAAGGACGTTACGAACGTTATCTTCTACGTGCAGATCTCGCAAATCAAAGCTCAGAAGAAACGCAACCGAAGCGTCCACTTAGGGTGTAT
>CAZFDP010000334.1:0-1727 GCA_964518185.1 uncultured Phocaeicola sp.
AGGAATTCGAAGAAGGCAAGATGACTTTGGAAGACGTTTATGCATATGGCAAGCAAGTAGGCGAACCGAAACAAGTGAGTGGAAAGCAAGAATTGTATGAAGCAATTTTGAACATGTATTGCTAATTTCAAAAGCATATATAATAAAGGGAGGTCAATTCGCCTCCCTTTATTTTTATAATCAAATCAATATAATGGAATATTTATATCGAAATCAGAATCATAGTCTTTTAATCTTGGATGTTTGGTATCCTTTTCTGAAAGAATAACCTTATCGACAGGAATACGCCAATCGATATTCAAGTCAGGATCATTCCATGCTATACCTCCATCGGCTTGAGGAGCATAAAAGTTATCACATTTATATTGGAATAGCACTTCATCACTCAATACAGCAAAGCCATGAGCAAATCCTCTCGGAATAAACAATTGACGGTGATTTTCTTCATTCAATTCTACAGCAACATGTTGTCCGTAAGTAGGAGAGCCTTTACGGATATCTACAGCCACATCGAGTACAGCTCCCTTTATAACACGTACCAACTTACTTTGGGTAAAAGGAGGACATTGAAAATGAAGTCCCCGAAGTACCCCATAACTCGAAAAACTTTCATTATCTTGTACGAATGTGGTTTTACAAACCTTTTCTTCGAATTCACGTTCCGAATAACTTTCAAAGAAATATCCACGAGTATCCTTGAAGATACGTGGTTCTATAATGACAACGCCATCTAATGCGGTTTTTATGACTTCCATTACTCCAATCCTAATTCCTTGATAACTTTCAATAAATATTGCCCGTATTGATTCTTGAGCATAGGTTGTGCTAATTCATGCATCTTTTCTGCAGTGATCCAGCCCTTACGTAATGCAATACCTTCCAAACAAGCCACTTTTAATCCTTGACGTTTTTCAATAACTTCAATATAGGTACTTGCTTCGGCCAAAGAATCATGAGTACCTGTATCGAGCCAAGCAAACCCACGTCCCAAAGTTTGCACCTTCAGTTCCTTATCTTCCAGAAAACGTTGGTTCACTGTAGTTATTTCCAGTTCTCCACGTGCCGAAGGTTTGATATTTTTTGCAACTTCAACAACTTTGTTTGGATAGAAATAAAGTCCTACTACAGCATAATTTGATTTAGGTTGAGCAGGTTTTTCTTCAATAGAAAGACAATTACCTTCTCTATCAAATTCTGCCACTCCATAACGTTCTGGGTCGCTTACCCAATATCCGAATACGGTTGCTTTTTGTTCTTCATCTGCAGCACGAACCGCTTCTTTCAGCATGGCCGTAAAACCGTTCCCGTGGAAAATATTATCACCTAGGACCAAACAAGCGGAATCGTTACCTATAAATTTTTCGCCGATGATGAAAGCCTGAGCCAATCCGTCGGGTGAGGGTTGTTCTGCATATTCAAAATTCACTCCATAATCACTTCCATCACCTAATAAACGCTGGAATCCCGGTAAATCGTGAGGTGTGGAAATAATAAGAATGTCACGAATCCCTGCCAACATGAGTACGGATATGGGATAATAAATCATCGGTTTATCGAAAACAGGAAGCATTTGTTTAGAAACCCCCTTCGTTATCGGATACAAACGAGTACCGGAACCTCCGGCTAATACAATACCTTTCATAATCGTTGGTTTTAATGATGTTGTTATGTTATAATACTTCGTTATTTTCTTTCCAATCCATTGAAAATAAATGAGTTAGATAACA
>CAZFDP010000335.1:0-1702 GCA_964518185.1 uncultured Phocaeicola sp.
ACAATCATTATCATCCCAAAGAGTAACCCAATAACAGAAAGATTATGGACGAAACCACAAAAGCAGCGATGGAGAGTGCCCGACCGCTCACCATCTTCCATATACAGGAGGTTCATCAGCTGAACCCTAACGCCACCCAAGTAGTCAATCATTATTATGGCGATCAGTTCGTACCGAAGGACCTTGCACGCACCCCTCAGCCCGAGCCCGAACCCGAAAACGCAACCCGCAACCCGCAACTTTGCAAAGATTCAATTATGGAATATGTGATGCGGCTGCACCCCTTCCTCGTCCGTGAGGAGTGGCGGGACAAGTATAAGGAGTTGTGGGAAGAAATACTGGAACTGCCCGAAGTGGCGAAGGTAATCTACGACAAGGGTAAACAACAAGAAACCACCTTCAACCGCAATTTGGTGGGGAACATCCTGCGCCTGATGAAAGAACGCAAGATGTTTGTGCCTACAGCCCATGCCACGAAGTTGGCGGAAACGCTTGAGGGCGATACGAATGCCTCCATTCGTGCCAAGCTGGGTGAATTGCCGCCGAAGGAAGTGAAGGACGCAATAGAAATATTAATTAAAAGCATTATTGAATAACTTTTTGGTCTTTTTTTTGGCAGAAAGTAATAAATACATTACATTTGCGGTATGAGAAACCTGATAAGAAGTACGGAGTTTGATGAGTTTTACCAATCCTTGCCTACAAATGTACAGAACAAGGTAAAGTATGCAATGAACATCATTGCAGAAATAAATGTGGTAAATACCAAATTGGTGAAAAGACTGATTGATACAAACTTCTATGAGTTACGCATTTCGGTTGGCAATGAGTATAGAGTTATTCTCTTTACTATCGACCACGAAAATTTCATCGAAGCTGAACAAGTACTTCTACTGAATGGTTTTATGAAGAAATCCACAAAGGATTATAAGAAAGAAATACAGAAAGCCGAACAAATTTTAAATAGTTTACAGCAATGAGACCAAAGATTGACATGAGCAAG
Source organism: uncultured Phocaeicola sp. (assembly GCA_964518185.1). Classification (GTDB taxonomy): domain Bacteria; phylum Bacteroidota; class Bacteroidia; order Bacteroidales; family Bacteroidaceae; genus Phocaeicola. The sequence goes on from CAZFDP010000335.1 coordinate 1,004, forward strand.
CTTAAGCATCTTCCAACCGCTGAAGATATGTTTGTTGAAGAGTACGGCACCAAAGGTACCGCATCGCGCGATGAGTTTGATGCGAAGTCTCGTGCATGGTACTATGCCGAGGTATTGAAAAATGCCCGTAAATCGGCTGGCATCACTCAACAACAATTGGCCGATAAGATTGGCAAGAAGCGTGAGTATGTAGCTATGCTCGAAAAGGGGGAGACCGACATGCAGCTTTCTACGTTCATTATGATTTCGGAAGCTGTTGGCTTGAAATTTGCATTAACCTATTAACCCTTTGATAATCAACATTAAAAAAGAAAGAAAGCTTAGTGGGCTTTCTTTCTTTTTTTCTCTCTACGCATCCCCGTACATTTGCATCGTTATCCTTTGATAGCCGCCCATATCGAGGCGGAATCTCAGCAAGAGGATACTATGTAAATATGTACAAGCAAACTATCAACAACATCTCCCTGCAGCTCGTGATGCAGCAACCCCAAGTGACCGACCAACCCATGTGCCTCGCCGGCGTACTCTCGAAAAATCAGAATGAATTCCGATTTGAACAGTCCGTCAAGCAGAAACGACCGCGCCGAAACCCCAAGCTGTACGAAGGCCGGTACGTGAGCCTGGTACACCGTAGCGACAACAAGTATGCGTGCACCCTGAAGTGCATCACCCCCAAGACTGAAGGATTCGACCACCACA
>CAZFDP010000336.1:0-1680 GCA_964518185.1 uncultured Phocaeicola sp.
GATATATATCCATGCTTGACTATTATCTAGTAGTTTGTGAAAACGAAAGAACCGCTGTATACGAGAACTGTACGTACGGTGGTGTGAGAGGTCGGGAAAACTTATTTAATTTTCCCTGGTCCTACTCGATTAGCGTTCTAATAAACAGTTTAATAGTCTGGTATTATCTTCCGGATTCATAAAACAGAATCGAATGAACTTATTGTCAAGGAACGGGAAAGTAGAGCAGTCACGAATCATCATTCCCTGGCGGATTGCCTTGTCGAATAAATACTCAGAAGTCAATTCTTCATTGGTAATATTAGCCAGCATAAAGTTGCCGCTTGGCTTGTACACCTTATAGTCTGGTGAAGCGGCAAGAGCCTGATAGCAACGTTCACGCTCGGTAGAAATCAATTGCTTTGTAGCTTCAATATAGGCAGTGTCTTTAAACATTGTTTCCCCGGCAACCACAGCTAAGGAATTGATTGTCCATGGGTTCTTACGGGTATTAATAGCTTTAATCAAGTCCCTATTTCCGGTAATGGCATAGCCAAGACGAAGTCCCGGTGCTGCAAAGAATTTAGAGGTGCCACGCAGGATAACAATATTATTGTAATAGTTGGTCAATGGAATGGAGTCAATTTCTTCCATGTTGTCAGCGAACTCCACGTAAGTCTCGTCCACCATTACATAAATATCATACTGCTTGCAGACATCTAAGATGCGACGCATTGCCTTGCGGGTGATGCAGGAAGATGTAGGATTGTTCGGATTACAGATGACAAGCAAATCAATGCTTTCGTTTAACTGTGATACGAAATCTTCTACATCTAAGGTAAAATCATCTTTTTCCTTCAAAGGATAGTAGAGTGTGGTTCCGCCGCCCAAGGCGATTTCACGTTCATATTCGGAATAGGTAGGTCCAATAACGAGAGCTTTCTTTGGATGTTCAATCTGAATGAACAAAGAAATTAATTCTGTGGAGCCATTTCCTACGATGATATTTTCATAATCAGTCTGGCAATATTCGGCAATACATTTGCGTAAAGATGTATATTCTCTATCCGGATAAGTAGTGATGGCATCAATTTTTTCGGAAAGAGAGGCACGTAAGAGCGGAGAAACCCCAAGTGGATTCACATTTGCAGAAAAACTGATGATATCTTCCTTTTTAATTCCGTAGATAGATTCTATTTTTTCTAAATCACTTCCGTGAAAATGATCTTTGTGTTTTATCATTGATAACTCCTCCAAATTGGTTTATAATTTATTATAACTATTGTTTTGAAAAATGCAATGGAAATCCGGTGAGAATAGGGTAAAGGGTGTCGAATTGCGTAAGAAAATAAAACAGCTTGCATATGGTACATTCGATTACAATGAGCCTAATCTTTCTTTATCCACGGAGCGCATTGAGTTAGAGGTAATTGAGGGGAAGGATGTAACGGGAGAATTTACAGTATATAGCGGCAACGGAAAAAAGCTGCGTGGTATTGTATATTCTACACATCCGAGAATGGAGTGCCTGACACCTCAGTTTGATGGAGAGGAGATTCGGGTTCGTTACCAATTTCATAGTGAAGGACTTGTAGAAGGGGATGTCAGAAAGGGCGAGTTCGTCATTGTTTGTGACCAAGGCGAATATAACCTTTCTTTTGTTGTGTCTATTTCTAAGGCCTATGCCAGAACTTCCATCGG
>CAZFDP010000337.1:0-1665 GCA_964518185.1 uncultured Phocaeicola sp.
GTCTTTATTATGTCCGTTTTTTCTTTGAAATTAAAAGCCAAAACGATATATTTGCAAAATAAGGTAAATAGACGTTAAAGGAGAAATCCTTTAGGTTCCTACGTCTTCATGTTTTATGCCGAAAGGAGGAATCATAGGCAAATCTTTGATGCTATGAAAATTAATGGTTTACGAAAAGCCCTTATATGGGGAGTTTTATTCTTTATTTCTGGAGTAAGTCATGCTCAATTTTTACGTACTTCTTATTTTATGGAAGGGTCGCATTATCGGCAACAATTGAATCCTGCTTTAACTCCTGGAAGAGGATATATCAATATGCCGGTATTGGGGTCTTTAAATGCAAGTGTAAATTCGTCTACACTAGGTTATCAGGATGTGATGGATATTATTGATAACAGTGAGGATGGCGACTTTTTTATGAGTAGTGATTTTATCGGGCGATTGGATAACATAAATAATTTAAATGTCAATTTAAGTACAGATATATTGTCGGCCGGTTGGTATAAAGGAAAAAATTTCTGGTCGTTCAATATTGGTTTGCGTAATGATATAGGTGCTTCTATTCCAAAAAGTATGTTTGAATTTTTACGTAATATGGACGGACTTGATGTTACTGATTGGGACAGACTTTCTGATATAAACGAACATGTAGGTAAACAATCGTTGGAGATTAATTCGTATACAGAAGTAGGTATTGGTTTTGCTCGTAATGTAAGCAGTCGTTTGATGGTAGGAGGTAGAGTTAAGGCTTTGTTGGGAATCGGTAATCTAAGGTTGGATATCAATGATATTACAGTAAAGAGTAATGTCAGTGGTTATCAAGGAATAGACTGGAATAATCCTACCAATGAACAGTTGGAAAATTTCAGAGGATCGGCCAGTATTAATGTAGATGCTACATTGGAGAATTCGTCTAAATTAATAGAGTTGCCGGAAAACGAAGATGGCTATATTGATGAAATAGAATTTGGCTCATTTGGCTTTGCCGGTTATGGTGCTGCCATTGATTTAGGTATATCTTATAAGTTAATGGATAAACTGACATTGTCGGCTTCGGTGCTTGACTTAGGATTCTTGAAATGGAACAAAAAGAATACAAGTGTAGCAAAAGCTAAAGCTAATCAAAGTTATAATTTGGTTAATCCCTCAGAGCTCTATGAATTCGTCGATGTGGTAAGTAGTGGTGAGGTGTTGAATTATGATATGTTGCAAATGACGGTAGATGAAACGGTTGAAGAAAGTCGTAACAGTAATTTATCTTCTACAGTTGTAGTAGGGGCTGAATATGAATTGTTAGGTGATTGGTTGGCAGTTGGTGCTTTGTATACAGCTCGTTTCGTAAAGCCTGAAACATTGAATGAACTTACTTTTTCTGCAACTATACGTCCTAAGAACAATTTTAATTTGGCGGTAAGTTATTCTGTATTGCAAGGTACAGGAAAAACATTTGGTATTGCTGCCAAATTAGGCCCTCTTTTTGTAGGTACCGACTATATGTTTTTGGGTAAGAACAGTAAGAACCTGAATGCTTATTTAGGAGTTTCCATTCCTTTGGCTAAACAGAAGATAAATAAGAATTAAGTAAAGAAAAAGGAGATTTGATAGCAATCTCCTTTTTCTTTGTGTGTGTACGCCCAGCATGGGCATGTTCTAACGGGTGAAAGT
>CAZFDP010000338.1:0-1645 GCA_964518185.1 uncultured Phocaeicola sp.
GATTGGAACTGGCAAGCCGGTTTCAGCCTTTCTGCTGTAAAAAATGAAATTGTAGACAATAAAGGAATTGATACTTACGGATGGAATACCATCAATCGTGAAGGTAATCCGATTGGTTCATTCTATGGTTTGAAAGCATTGGGACTTTATCGCACAGAAGCCGATTTGAATCGTACAAACAGCAAAGGTGCTGTTATAACACAAAATGGAGCGGCGCCTTCATTGGGTGATATTATGTTTGAGGATTTTAACGATGATGGTAATATCAATGCTGATGACCGCCAGATTATTGGTAATCCATTCCCGGAACTTGCTTATTCATTTAATTTAGGCGCAAGTTGGAAAAATTGGGATCTTTCTACCTTCTGGCAGGGAGTAAGTGGTATTTATCGCTATAATTGGGAACAAGCCACTATCTCAAATGGTGGTAACATGACAACCCGTTGGTTGGATCGCTGGAGTGATAGCAACCCGAATGGAAGTATGCCAAAATTAGGAAACTCATACAACGAAACTTATTCTTCTTTCTGGTTGGATAAGGCCGATTATTTACGTCTGAAGAATATCGAATTAGGATATACATTCAATGAAGACTTGATTCGTAAGTTAGGTATTCAGCATTTAAGATTGTATGTACAAGCTACAAACTTGTTGACTCTAACTTCTTTGGATAATTATGATCCGGAAAAGAGTAGTGGTGATACCCGCGGTGATGTACATCCAAATACAAAGACTTTCTCTTTTGGTGTTAACGTTAAATTCTAAATCAAACAACAATGAAAACAATGAAAAAATATATCGGAATGGTAACATTAGCCGGTACAATGATATTGGCAGGATGTTCAGATGATTTTCTGCAGAGAGACTCTTTGACCGCGGTCTCAACTTCTACCTTTTGGCAGACAGAAACAGATGCATTGAATGGATTGGCTGCATGTTATGATGGCTTGCAGAGTAACTGGTTGTATAATGGTGGAGCATGGGAATGTGGCCCATTAAATATGGATTGTATGACAGATAATGGCGGACACTTCAATTGGAGCGGCTGGATGGCCGGATATGATATCTGCAATGGTATCCACACCAGTAGTTCCTGGTTAGTTGGCGATTATTGGAAGGCTTGTTATGAAGTGATAAAGCGCTGTAATACACTTATCGGTAATATTGAACGAGTAGATATGGATGCTGCAGATGTCGCTATTTACAAGGCTGAAGCCATAGTGATTCGTTCATTGATTTATACAAACTTGACCATGACTTATAACGATGTACCCTATTTGACCGAAGTACAAAGTCTTGCCAATGCGGAAGCACCTAAGACCGAACGGGCTACCATCGTAAGTGAAGTAATGGCAGATTTGAAAGAAGCTGCTAATGTGTTGCCCAAAGAAGCTGCTGCCAGAGGTCGTATTACTAAAGGGGCTGCATGGAGTATTTTGGGACGTTTGGCTTTGTATAACGAAAAGTGGGACGAAGCTATCAGTGCTTATGAAGAAGTTAGAAAATTAGGTTATTCTTTGTTCTCTGACTATGGTACCCTTTTCACCGAAGCAAATGAAGCATGTAATGAAATTATTTTCAGTGTGCGTTATGAAGGTCCTGGTAAAGAAGAAGGTACAAGTATAGGTGGTCATTGGGATACTCC
>CAZFDP010000339.1:0-1626 GCA_964518185.1 uncultured Phocaeicola sp.
GCAAACATGCTTATAAGGGAGTATGTGACGGGCTTGCCGGTTATGACGTAAGTACCGAATTCAGTGGGGAGGATTGGAAAAACGCCCAATAATCTCAAAACTGAGTAAATAACATCAAAGCTTTGATTTGTCGTTACATGCATTCGGTAACGCATTATCAAAGCTTTGATGTATCACAAACAAATGAAAATGTAACAAAATACCCAAAGATGTATCGTCGGGAGGCTATCTATGAAACAGACAGGCGTAAATCTTTTCAATAAAGATACGTACCTTTGTCAAATAAAGATTGAACCATGAAACACATCATATTCTTATTGTTCTTAAGTATCATAACATGCTGTCCAGCTATCGCCCAAAAGAGCCGGTTGCAAAAACAGGAAACTGCTACCCAACTGGTAGTAGACGATAAACCATTCCTTATCCTTGGCGGTGAATTGGGAAACTCTTCAGCTTCATGTTTCGAGGACATCGAACGAATCTTCCCTAAATTGGAACGAATGGGACTGAATACCGTATTGGTGCCGGCCTATTGGGACTTGACTGAACCTATAGAAGGACAATTCGACTTTTCGTTGACCGACAAGGTCATCGACCAAGCACGCAAGAATCACCTGAAAGTAATCTTTCTATGGTTCGGTACATGGAAAAACTCCATGAGTTGTTATGCTCCGCTTTGGTTCAAAGAAAACTACAAGAAATATCCTCGTTCGTATACAGATAACGGAAAGCCGTTGGAAATAGCCAGTGCTTTTTCAGAAGAAGTCTTTCAAGCCGACAACCGTGCTTTTTCTCAATGGATGAAACATATTGCATCCATCGATAAAGAGGAAGGAACTGTCATCATGATACAGATTGAAAACGAAATTGGCATGTTGGAATCGGCACGTGACCATTCTGCTGTAGCCAACAAGGCATTTCATTCCTCCGTACCCGAAACATTTACATCCTATTTGAAAAAGAACAAAAAGAAACTCCATCCGCAGATGTTGAAAAAATGGGAAAGCCAAGGGTGTAAGACATCAGGTAATTGGCAAGATTTGTTTGGAGCCGACATTTATACCGACGAAATTTTCATGGCATACCATTATGCCCAATATGTTGAACGTATGGCACAAACCGCACGTTCCATCCACAATATCCCCCTCTACGTTAATGCGGCCATGAACAGCCGCGGACGAAAACCGGGTGAATATCCTTCAGCCGGTCCGTTAGCACATCTGATTGATGTATGGCATTGTGGTGCACCAAATATTGACATCTTGGCACCCGACCTCTATGACAATGGATTCACCGACTGGGTGGCACAGTATCATTTGCACAATAATCCGCTCTTTATCCCCGAAATCAAATTGACAGACAATGATGGAGTTAGAGCTTTCTATGTTTTTGCCGAACACGATGCTATCGGCATCAGTCCCTTCTCCATAGAAGATGGTTCGAATCATCCCAACAACATGTTGGTGGCCGGATATAGACACCTGAATGAATTGATGCCTCTCCTCACCCGACATCAAGGGAAAGGAATGATGAAAGGATTGCTTTTCGACCAACAAAATAAGGAACGTATCCTTGAAATGGACGATTTGGTACTAACCTGTCGCCATAACTTTACTTTACCTTGGG
>CAZFDP010000340.1:0-1617 GCA_964518185.1 uncultured Phocaeicola sp.
AACGGCATGGTATATAAGGATGGTGAATATCATTTGTTCTATCAATATAATCCTTACGGCTCCATGTGGGGAAATATGCATTGGGGGCATGCGGTAAGTAAAGACCTGACTTCTTGGGAACATTTACCGATAGCTATAGCCCCTGATGGATTGGGAGCTATTTTCAGTGGAAGCTGTGTAGTGGATAAAGAGAATACAGCAGGCTTTGGCAAGGATGCCATTGTAGCATTCTATACTACGGCAGGTGCAAGCCAGACACAGAGCATGGCCTATAGTCTGGACAATGGGCGTACCTTTACAAAGTATGCGGGCAATCCGGTATTAACATCCGGCGCACGAGATTTTCGTGACCCGAAAGTTTCTTGGCATGAACCGACGAAGAAATGGATTATGATTCTGGCTGTAGGTCAGGAAATGCAGCTTTATTCATCTGCCAATTTGAAAGATTGGACATACGAAAGCAGTTTCGGTGAAGGCCAAGGTGCACATGGTGGCGTTTGGGAATGTCCGGATTTGGTACAACTTCCAGTGAAAGGAACAGACCAAAAGAAATGGGTATTGATTTGTAATCTCAACCCAGGAGGCCCGTTCGGCGGTTCGGCAACTCAATATTTTGTTGGTGAATTTGACGGACATCGTTTCGTGAATGAATCACCCGCTTTAACTAAGTGGATGGATTGGGGCAAGGATCATTATGCAACCGTTACATGGAGCAATGCACCACAGAACCGTACCATTGCCATTGCTTGGATGAGCAACTGGGAGTATGGTAACAATGTGCCTACTATGCAATACCGGAGTGCCAATTCCGTTCCTCGTGACTTGTATCTGTACGAACAGGATGGTGAAACATATATGGCAAGTGTACCATCGGAAGAACTGAAGGCATTGCGCGGAAAACCGGTAAAGAAAGGTTCTTTCAAAGTAGGCAAAGGACGTGACATGAAGAATCTGCTGAAGGACAATCAGGGGGCTTATGAAATAGAACTGAAGGTGAAAAACATAAAGACAAAGACAATAGGTATTCAATTATATAATTCAAAGGGAGAAAAGGTAACCCTTTCATACAACATGGACACCAAACAGTTTTCAATGGACAGAACTCAAAGTGGACAAGTTTCTTTCAGCCCAAGTTTTGCAGCTGTAACTTCGGCTCCTATCGTGAAACAGGACACTTATTCGCTCCGTTTGTTGGTAGACAAGTGTAGTATTGAGGCTTTTGATGGTGAAGGCAAGTTTGCAATGACCAACTTGGTCTTCCCTTCAGAACCTTATAATCATGCAAAGCTCTATTGTGATGGCGGCTCATGTCAAGTAGTGTCTTTTAATGTATATCCATTAACTAATAAGTAATTGTTATGACAAAAAACGATAATTTATATATGAGACTTATCCCTATTATGTTGTGCTTTTTTGCCATGGGATTTGTCGATTTGGTAGGTATTGCCTCAAATTATGTAAAGGAAGATTTGAGTTTGACGGATGCTGAGGCCAATATTTTCCCTTCGTTGGTTTTCTTCTGGTTCTTGATATTTTCTGTCCCTACGGGTATGTTGATGAATCGTATCGGCAGAAAAAAAACGGTGATGTTGAGTTTGATTGTAACTTTTGTATCAT
>CAZFDP010000341.1:0-1594 GCA_964518185.1 uncultured Phocaeicola sp.
GGCAAACATGAGGTACGCATTTATGATTATGTGGATATACGAGTACCGCTTTGTGAGGTCATGTACCGCAAGCGATTGAAGGGATATGCTTCTGTTGGATATGGTGTGGCCAAATCATCAGATGGGGCAGATGTGGCAAAACGGGAACTGATATATGATGGTCTTACTTTCTCAACTTCATTCCATCAAGACCTATTATCAATCAAACATAGCATCGTCATTTCTTGTCAGAAAGTGAAATACAAATATCCCCCTCGTCTTGTATCTCAATTGAGAGACTTGTTGGCTAATGGTATAGAGATTGTAATCCATATCAAAGAGCAAGGATATAATGAAAAGGATTTGGTTGAAGCAGGAATCGAAGTCCAAAGCCATGAAGACTTGTCCATTCAATGTGCGGTGATAGATAAGTCTATTGTGTGGTATGGTAACGTCAACTTCTTTGGCTATAACACGGAGGAGAATAATGTTATGAGGATAGTTGATTCAACTATTGCCGATGAGCTGTTAGATATTCTATGCAAATGAAAGTTAAATCTGTTAATTTTTTGCTTTTAGAATCAATCTTGAATCCAAAAGTATTTATTTCTATCGTTTAACTTATAAATTATTGAGTACTAACGGATAAGAAATTCCGATAATGATGTAACTTCTATCCAAGTGGAAATAAATGAGTTGGAAAAAGGGGGGAATGCTTATGTCATTGACCATAGTAACTATGAGGTTATAAAAAGGGATAAAGAAGGTTTTGCTCTTGTTATTCGTCTTTATTCATCTTCAAGGAGTTAGAGATAAATTAGAACTATGTGATTGTGTATTCTATGTTCCTATGCAAATAGACATAGAATGCACATCTTCGATATTCTAACAAATAAAAAACCATGGAACAAACATTTAAATTGCCTAAAGATTCAAAGGAACAAGCAATACTTTTGAATAATAAGGATAAAGAACTTCCTAAATATTTGTATCATTATACATCTTTTGCCACTTTATTTTATTTAATGGAGGCTATGAATGATGAGATAAACCGTAATCAAAGTTTCTATTCATTACATGCCAGTGCCGCAAAAAGTATGGATGATTTGGCTGAAATAGAACTTTACGAGAAAGTTTTTGAAGAAATTAAACATGCTCGTTCTTTGGAAGGCTGGAACGAACTCTTTATTCTTTCTTTATCGGAAGCAAAAGATAATATGATGATGTGGGATGCTTATGCGGATAAAGGAAAGGGGGTATGCTTAAAATTGGATGTAGAACAATTACTCAATAATCCTTCTTTTTATTATACGGCTGAAGATATCAAAGAATATAGCGATATACTTCCGACAATTAAAGAAGGGGAATTTAATGAAAATGTTCATCTTGCAAAAAGTCAGTATAATTTAGAAAATGAAGAATATACTACATATAGACGATTGATTAAAGAGTTTGAGCTAAAGACAGACCCTGTTGAAAAGATGAATTTATTACGGCAAATAAGATTATATTCGGCGATATTTAAACGAACTGGATATGAATCGGAAAAAGAATGGCGTTTTTTAATAGAAAGTCCAGATGTACGTTTCAAAAGTCATTCGCGCATGGGAGTTGT